>NZ_JAVDVH010000005.1:0-266149 GCF_031456775.1 Acinetobacter sp. 3657
CAAAATGCATTGATTAACTACGACTCATTGAATCGTAAGATGAGTGTGCAAGATCAATCCTTTAATATTCATTACGAATATGATGCCAATGGCAACATCATACATATGCTGGCGAACTACCGTGATGCGGTGAATGCTGCACCGAAGATCCAGGACTTCTGGTATCGCTATGACCGTATGAATCGTTTTGAGATCAGTATGGGCGTGTTAAACAGTACCACCAAGATGGTTGAGCGAGGCGCTACAGGAGTTGAGATTACCTACGACAAGCTAGGCCAACGAACCTCGGCAGACTATGGGAAAGATGCACTTAACTCAAGTAAGGCACATAAAGAAAGCTATACATACACCACCGATGGTTACATCGAAACAATCAAAAACGCAGACTATGGCTCAAATGAGGTATTAGGTACAAGCTATACAATCTCGGTACGTCATAATGATGCCTTGGGGCGGGTAAAGACCTATCAAGACTATAATCCAAATAGCAGCAGTGTTTACCAGACTACGAACAGTGAATATAACAAAGACAACCAAATTGCCAAGCAAACCAAAGTTGGCGGTACAGGTACAGGTACAACAACCTACTTCTATCTTGCGGATAAGGTCACATTAGATAAGACTGTCATGACTCCGCCCTCGAACTCTGGTCCCACTCAAAGTACGCAATATGAATATGAGTGGTGGGATTCGGCCAAGCAAAAATCAATTACAACTAAGGTCAATGGACAGGAAGGTGTTACTAATTTTAGTTATAATGTAAATGGTCATATTAGTGGTTTTGTGGATGAGAAAAACACGCAAAACAAACGTTCTGCAACCTATATCAATAACTCGCAAGGGATGGTGTTGCAGCGTAATGAGTTAATCAATAACTCGATGAATCGGTACCGCAACTTCTATTATGTGAATGGACAGCGTATCGGTGACGTGAGTAACGATGGCCCGTCACGTGAAGATTATGTTCAGAGTTTGCAAAATAGCCGTGCCAAGCCGACTCAAGCGAAAAACTTTAAGCCAATTTCTTCTGCTGATTTTGATCAGAACTTTGAGCCGATCAACGCACAGTATCCATCGAGTGCACCAACAAGTTATGTCGTCAGCAATGGAGACACCCTACAGAGCATTGCTTTGTCAGTATGGGGTGATTCTTCGATGTGGTACATGATTGCTGATCTGAATGGCTTAAGCCCATTAGATAAATTGACAGCAGGTCAGGTGTTGACGATACCGAACAAAGTCACCAATATTCATAACAACAGTGAAACCTTTAGACCATATAGTCCGGGTGAAGCGATCGGGGATACGCAACCGACGATTCCAAGCCCACCGCCACCACCGAAACCGAAGAAGAAGTGTGGTGGTATTGCTCAGATTGTAATGATTGTAGTGGCTGTGGTGGTGACAATTTATACCGCAGGGGCAGCGGCAGGCTTGATGGGAGCTGTTGCTACCACTGCGACTGGAACAGCAGCATCAATGGCTGGTGTTGGTATGGCAGCTTTAGCTGGTGGTAGTGCTATGGGTGTTACGATCGGGGCTGGTTATGCGGTTGCCGCAGCAGCAATTGGAGCTGCTGTTGGTAGTGCAGCTTCGCAATTGGCTGGAAAAGCGATGGGTGTTGTAGATAGCTTCTCATGGTCACAAGTGGGTATATCTGCTTTAACAGCTGGAGCAACAGCTGGTGTTGGCGGGGCAATTTCTTCTGTAGGAACAGCTACACAAGCTGCGAGCCAAAGTAGTTGGGTAGTTAAAGCCGCATCAGCAGTAAAGAATGCACATTGGGCAGCTAAGGGTGCGGTGTTTGGAGCAATTAATTATGGATCGAATCATATAGCCAATCAGGTGTTTGGTAACAAACAAAGTTTTAGTTGGAATGCATTGGGTTCATCAGTTGTTGCATCTATAGCGGCTTCTGGTATGGGTGCTAGTGGTGTATTTGATGATGCTCTAGGTACTACAGCAAGTCCATATGCATATGCATTAGCAGGGGCAAATATAGCTGGCGCGATAGAAGATAAGTGGTTTGGTGGAAGTAAGCCGGATTATTTGAATGTCTCAATGGCAGCGATAGCCAATACTGTAGGCAGACAGTTTGCAGAGAAAGCAGATAATTGGTTTAGTGAGAAAACAACAACAGCAAATACCTTACAACGACCAAACTATTTAAATGAATCAATTATGGCAAAATATGCACATTTAGAGGGTATGGAGGGAGCTAGACTCATATCAATTGCTGGTTCGGATGAAAGACGAGTAGTTCAGTTAGACACTATTGTTGTTAAGGCTCGCGAGGGAGATTGGCTAGGTGATCCTAATATTGAGAATGCTTTGGAAGGAGTTAAAAGCTTCTTCAGCAATAGAATAGCAGCATTGAAACAGTGGGGTAATGCATCTGTACCATTCCAATCCTCATGGGCAACTCAAAGAATAAATACTGGTAATCCAACACTAGATAAATATTTTTACCAGCCAGTAAATGATGCAGTGAGTACTATGACAAATACTGTATTGAATGCTGGAAGATTGCTAGGTAACACGGCAACGATTGCATCTAATTCACCAGTAGCTTTTTTTAGTGCGGTGAGTGGTGATTACGAAGCATCTCAACAGTTTTATGATGATGTAATTGCATCTAACCCTGCTACAGCTTCAACACTGGGTTCTGTACGAACTGGGCTTAGATATATATCTGCTGTTAAGGATGTGAATAAAGCTGCCGTAGTTGGTCGGACGATAGGTTCAAGCCAAAGAGGTAGCGCTAGTCTTAGTTTAGTAAATGATATCCCTGTTGGTAGTACGACTGGGGAGGTATTAACGGCATCTGCGCCAGCTTCGCCAATAAAAGCATTGTACCCAAGTACAGCAAGTACACAGGTTAAAGCTCCTTTTGTTAGTACTGCATCACGAACTTTACATTTCGATAATATTGATACATTTAACAGAGCTGCCAATAATCCAACTCCAAATACTTCTTATAAATACAGTGGTGTTACATGGACTACAGATAATTTAAGCCGAGTATCAACAGTTGAGGGATATGCAGCTATAAGTCCTGCTAATAACCGTTCAGGAATAGATGGCCTTTCAACAACAGTATTAGGTAAAGGTCCTGATGCTGTGACGGGAGATATTGGTTTTCATTTATGGGGTGATTTGTTTGGTGGACCAACCAATAAAGTTAACATTGTCCCTGGAAATGGAAGACCATTAGTTTTATCTGATGGTACAAAGTTGAAAAACTTAAATCAGGGACGGTATAGAGCAGATTTTGAGATCCCTGTAGCTGAGATTTTTAAGCAGACAGGTCAAAAAGTTCCTGTTAGAATTTCGGTATCCTATGGGCGTAATAATCTTTCTACAAGGCCAGATGCATTTGTTGCACAATATAAAAATGCTGACGGCAATTGGATTCAAAAGCCATTTTTAAATAAAGCTGGTGGGTAATAATGAATTTTTTAGAAAAAACACAACTCCTTAATAATGTATTACAAGAAATTGTATATATAGCCCCTAAAAATTGGGGGGAAATTACTTATTATGTTGAAAGATTAATAGATGAGAATTTAGGTTTGAGACGTGGATCTATGGCTAAATGTTGGTTATTACCAAACATGAGTGAATACAATGAATCTAAAGGGCCTGCTATTACTGTTTCTTTCGATTTACTAGAAGCGGAAGATAATTTATTTTGGAAGAGTGATGAGGCTGGTGAGACTTGGTGTGGTTTAGTAATAAATGTTAATAATGCAGGTAAATATTTAAGTAAATTTTATTATGAAGGTACACCTTTACTTGATGGAAATGATGCTGAGTTATCAAAAAGATTGGCAGAAATAAATCCTTAAGATGTTTGTTTATTTCGTTCTATACATGGTCTCAGTTAGTTGCTCAATCCTTTCTCATTTTATCACTATGTGGTGGAATGAGATAAGCTAAGTAATTGAATTGATTGTTCATAATGTTATAATTCTACTGTCTTTAAATATGCCACTGTATATATGAAAAATAAGAAATTAATTTTACCGTTGCTAAGTACCATACTTTGTTCGGCATGTAGTACGACATGGCAATGGCAAGCAAATCCGATACATGCAGATTATCTTTCGCAGCTTAATTCTATCTGTATCGAAAATAACCCTAAGGTCAAAATTGACCGTTTTCAGGAAATGCTCATTAACCGATTAGAAAGCCATCATATCCAAACACAAGTATTTAATGCGCCATTTAAGCCAAATATTTGTGAATTTACCTTGAACTATGATGCAACTGAAGATTACGAAACCGTATTTTTTATCAGTGATATGACGTTAAAACTGTATAACCGTGCTGGGCAAAGAATAGGACTTTCCGAATATCATATCTATCGAGGTGGCGGGCTTGATCTCACAAAATATCAAGGTAACGATGTTAAGATTAACCAAGTGGTCGATGGGCTTCTAAATTCAAGGAAGAAGTAGACTGACTTCTTCCTTTCTTTTCAGAAATCACACTGAATTAGTGTGGCCCATTTTCATCATCAATCGTATCTAGATAAGCACCTAAAAAACCTGTAAGTTTTTTCTGTTCATTCGATGTGTTTGTAGATTCTACTTTAGCTTGATTAAGGTGATTCGCTTGTGGGGTCTCAGTGGCATTGGTCGTAGATGTGCCCAGTGGTGCGCTAGCAGCTGCTTGCTCCACTTGTGCTATGACACGTTTAATATCATTGTTCAGTGCCTCATTAGAACAAACCGCAATACCTTCTTGGAAATGATGAATAGCATCGCCACTTTGTTCTTTAAATAAAGCCAGATAACCACGAGAAAAGGCAGCGAGTGCAGGGTCGTGAGAACTTAATGACAAACTGCTAAAAAGTTGTTCAGCTTGAAAAGTTTGTTGAGTTTGTAAAAATAATAAACAAAGCTGGAATTGAGCAATATCAAAGGTTGGGTTGATTTTTATTGCATGTTGTAGCGTGGTAATCGCACGTTCGAATAGCCCAATTTCTGCATATTGCATAGCTAAAAAGTAACAAGCAGCACCATGATCTGGTTGAACATTCAATAATTCAGTTAAATAGCGAATCGCAGAATGCGAATCGCCATGTTCACTAGCATGAATTGCAAGTTTAAGTGTTTCATCTGCATCGAAAGGGGATAAAAACTCATTCATGATCATCTTCTTGATTTAAATATTTTTGTAAATTCGGGTGTTGAACTAACCACTCATTGACTAATGTCTGCCCAGAGCGATCACTGCTTGGCGCTCTTCTGATCAATATACTATTCATTTTTTGCTGAGCCGCCTCAGGAGAGCCTTCATTGTTCAGTAAAACATATTCAGCAAATGTTGCCGCCATACTATGTTCATCAAGTTCAAAAGCTTTTTTGATCCATTGCTTTGCCACTGTCGTGTTATGGCGCATTGCCTCGACAACAGCTAAACCACCATAACTATCAGCGAACTCAGTATTGAGTGGAAGTGATGTTTCAAATGCCCAAGCTGCTTTCTCTATATTATTCTTCAGAATATAACACCAGCCTAAGACATGCCATGTGCCTACATGATCTTTCATATATTCAACAGCAGTGAGTAGATGTTTTTCAGCTAGGTCAATATTGGTTTCGTAATATTCAAGCTGACCTAATCCAGACCAAGCTCGACCAGACTGAGGATGGTGTTCTAAAATCAAATTGAAATTATTCCGGGCGTTAGAAATACTACGCTCATTGAGTTGTACTTCAGCTAGAGCTAATAAAGCCTCAAGTTGATAAGGAGCAATTGTTAGTGCTTTATTAGCTGTTTCTTTGACATTAGAATAATCTGAAAGATTGTGTCCAGTCTCATATTGAAGTAAAGCAAGATTACCTAAAGCTTCCGCATGCGATGGATTTAATACAATTGCTTTTTCCAATGCAGAAATAGCATCATCAGGGAGTTCTAAGTGATGCATAATTCTTGCATACAATACACATGTATCTGAATTTACCTCATTAGAAGATTCAATGAGAGGTTGTAAAAGTTCTCGTGCTTTCTGGTACTGGCCTTTATACAGTTGAGCATAAGCAAGGTTGTGTCGTGTTGTTACATTTTCATATTCAGTGCCTAGGGTGTACTCCCCGAAAATAATTGCTTCTTCACATTTGCCTAGTTGTAAGCAGACTAAACTGAGTAGACCGCACAATTGGGGGGGGTGAAAATCATGATTTTGAATATGCGTAATCATTTGATGGAGGATATCTAGCTGATTTGTGGCTAGAGCAGATTCAATTATCGAAGTAATTAAATGAGTATTTTTAGGGTCGTATTCTAAAAAATTAAACCATTTTTGAAGTTGGTCTTTAGATTCGGATGGGATAATTGTTGTCATAACACGAAAGAACACCTGCTTTTTTATGCTTATAGCATAAGATATATATATGAATTTGAGAAGAAATAATATTCGTTAAAATATATTTGTTTGTTGGGTTGATTCCGTTAAAATATGCGCTGTTTGGAGCGTATGAAAATGAACCAAGATCAACTCTTATATTTATTAAAAGAAACATTATTAACAACAGCCTTGGTTGCTGCACCTGTGCTATTGGCTATTATGATTGTCGGGCTGATCGTCAGTGTTCTACAAGTCGCTACACAAATTCAGGAAATGACTTTAACCTTCATTCCTAAATTGATCATTTCTGTGATTGTATTACTGATTCTTGGAAGCTGGATGGTCAACCATCTGAGGGCTTTTGCAATCGAGCTTTTTCTTAAAGCAGCTAGCTTGTAAATCATGTTGGGCTTTTTAGAGTTTACTACAGTCCTGCTACTCTCGTTGCGCTTGTTGCCTATCTTTGTTGTTATGCCTTTGAACGTCTTTAGTAAGGCGCCGATATTAGTTCGATTAATCATTGTATTGTCCATTTCGATTATTATGGCTGGTTTGGTTCCTATAGAGTCAAATGTCTTAACCATTTCACTTGTGATCAGTGAGTTTTTATTGGGAGTGGTGATAGCTTTTAGCTTTCACACAGCATTTGCCAGTTTAGATTTAGTTGGAAAGCTGCTTGATTTGCAAATAGGGATAAACACAGCAGGTATATTTGATCCTTCCTCTAGTCATTTAGGTGGAGTGATTTCGGATCTCCTCATTGCAATTGCAGGAGTGGTTTTCTTCATATTAGATCTACATTACACCTTAATACAAGGGTTAGCAGCATTGTTTAAAGTCGTTCCACTCGGTGCATTCGATTTCCAGCTGCTAAATATTAAAAAATTGATTAGCATTATGGGTGCTCAGTTTATTTTCGCATTTATTATGGTATTGCCTGTGATTCTAGGGGTGTGGTTGGTTGATCTTGCTTTTGCAGTGATGTCTCGGTCAATGCCTCAAGCAAATATTTATTTTTTGGCACTTCCTGTCAAATTTACTGTGGGTTTATTATTACTTATGTTTACAATGCCAATGATCGTTCAAAATATACCGAGGCTTTTTGAGCAGCCTTTAAAACTTATCCTATTTTGAATCATTGAGATTAAATAATGGATGATCAACAAGAAAAATCAGAACAGGCAACACCTTATAAGTTGGAGCAAGCTCGAAAAAAAGGAAACGTCGCTAAAAGCATGGACTTATTGTCTTTCACTGTGATTGCAACTTTTATTTTAGGTTTTGCTATATTTTCAGGAAAAATTGTTTTAGAAGTTTCTAAACAAGCTGTATGGTGGATAAGTCATGCGGATGTGCTTGCACATAATAACCTAGCAACTGTTGCATATTTGGGCGGTCAAAGTTTATCTAAACTATTTACGGTAATTTTTCCTTTAATTTTTATGCTGATCGTCGCTGCGATTGGAGTCAGTCTTTCTTATAGTGGTTTTGTTTTTGCTTTTACTGCATTAAAACCTGATTTAAAAAGATTAGACCCAGTTAAAGGTTTAAAAAAAATTTTTTCTAAAAGAATATTTGTTGAAGTATTTCGCGTCGTCCTTAAGGGCTTACTATTTTTTGTTGTTGCGTATTTTTCAATCCTTTATATCATTCAGCAATTAACTACTCATCTATCAAGAACCCCTCAAGCTATTGGTTTGGCTTTTAGTCATGCAGTAATTATTTTAATGCTTAGCTTGGTAACTGTAATGGCTGCTTTTGCACTATTTGATATATGGTATGCCAAACGAGAATTTTCCCGTCAAATGCGGATGAGTCAGAAAGAGGTCAAAGATGAACATCGTCATCGTGAAGGAAGTCCAGAGTTAAAATCAAGAAGACGACGTAATCAACAAGAGTTTTTTTCAAAAGTAAAAGCGATTTCTCAAGTTAAGAAAGCAGATGTGGTGATTATTAATCCTACTCATTATGCTGTTGCATTAGTTTATCAACCAGATAAAATGCAAACCCCTATTGTTTTAGCCACAGGAACAGGTATGCTTGCGCACATGATTCGGCGAGTGGCGCGGAAAAATCAGGTGCCTATATTACATCGTCCAATTGTTGCTAGATATATTTTTGCGAACTGCGCAATTAACCAACCTATACCGGCAGAGATGCATAATGATGTAGTTGATATATATCGTTGGGTTATTGCGCTACCAAACTCAAAGTTGAAGTTTTAAAAGATGATAGATAAAAAGAAATTAAAATTTGAATTTTATAATTTAGCCTTGGTGATTGGGGTGATTAGTATTTTATTGGTACTATTCACGCCGATACCTACTTGGTTGTTAGACTTTTTGTTATTAACAAACTTTGCTGGTGCGCTGCTAATTTTGCTATTAGCTTTAGACACAGAAAAACCGTTAAGCTTTTCAACTTTTCCCTCATTATTATTAATTACAACATTATTTCGTTTAGCTTTAAATATTTCATCAACACGATTGATTTTAGACAATGCTGATGCAGGAAAAGTGATTGATGCTGTTGGTCATCATATGGTGGCGGGGAATTTAGTTGTAGGTTTTGTTGTTTTCTTTATCCTTGTGGTTGTTCAATATATTGTGATTACAAATGGTGCTCAGCGTGTTGCAGAAGTTGCTGCCCGTTTCACGCTTGACTCACTACCTGGTAAGCAAATGAGTATTGACGCCGATCTCAATATGGGATTAATTGATTCGGATGAGGCGAAGCGCCGCCGTCATCAATTAGAACAAGAATCAAATTTTTATGGAGCAATGGATGGGGCGTCAAAATTTGTAAAAGGTGATGCAATTGCTGGTGTAGTTATTATTGTAATCAATCTTATTGGTGGTTTAGCCATTGGTATGTTGCAACGAGGGATGGGTTGGGCTGAGGCTATACAGCATTATTCTTTATTAACGATTGGTGATGGGATTGTAACTCAGATTCCATCTTTAATTATTTCTGTTGCAGCAGGGATTATTATTACGAGAGCTGCTACGGATACACGTTTAGGTCAAGCATTGGGGCGGCAGATTTTTGCTTACCCGCAAACAATAATGATTGTAGGTTTGACATTGGTCTTAATGCTATTTTTACCTGGTCTACCCGTGTTTCCTATATTGATTTTAATACTTATCCTTTCTGTTGCTGTGTGGTATTCATTAAGATATAAAAAAACATCAACTGATAACTTAGGTGATACTGAGATTGAAAATGGTGATGGAACGGAACAAGAACAAAAATCAATTAATAATCTAGCTCCTGCAGAATTTGAATTAAAAGTTAGTTTAAGTTTAGAGCCATATATATTAGGAGATTCCAGATCTCTTTATCAGCGATATAGTGTTTTACAGAATCAGCTTTCATTAGAATTAGGGGTTTTTTTACCTAAAATATCTATAACAACAGATAAAAAATTACAAGAAAATCATTATCAAATTTTAATTTACGGTGCGGTGGTTGCAAGAGGAAGTGTCAATTATCTCAAATTTTTAGCAATCAATTCTGGTAATGCTTCTATGAATAGTATTTCGGGTGAGGTAACTAAAGAACCTACTTATGGATTACCTGCTGTATGGATTGAAGATGCTCAAAAACAACAAGCTAAAACCTTGGGTTTCACAATTGTTGATCCAGAAACTGTCATAGTTACGCATTTGTCAGAGAATATTAAGCGATATTTGAGTGAGTTTTTAACACGTTCAGAAACGGAAAAATTAATACATTTGCATAAAGATAGTATGGGGTCTTTAATAGATGAGCTGATACCAGCAATATTAACTTATTCAGATATCCAAAGAGTCCTACAGTTATTATTGAAAGAACAGATAAGTATAAAAAATATTGAGAAAATTCTTGAAGTATTAGTAGATTTTGGTCGGGTAAATAAGGTTCCTGAAGAACTAGCTGAAAAAGTTAGGGAGAGATTAGGTTCGATTATTTATGAGAAATTCTTGAGTTCGGATGGGACGCTGCAGGTTATGACTATAGCGCCTGAGCTAGAGGGTCATATGTTAGCTATGATAAGAGTAAATAATGAAAGTATGCTACCACCTCAATATATAGATAAGTTTCTTAAAAGTATTGTGCAAGAAACAGAGAAGTTGTTGGCAAGTAATGTACAACCAGTTTTATTGTGCTCTCCTGCTATTCGTCGCCCTCTTAGAGCAATGATTTCTCGAGCTATTCCACATGTGGAAGTATTATCAATCGCAGAGTTGGGGCAGTTTGTTCAGATATCATCTGCAGGGATTATCTCAATCCCAGACTTTCACTCATTGGAGTTGACTGCATGACCGATCCCATTATGCAACTTGCTCAAGTCATTCAACAAGAGTTTAATGCATTAAAGACAATTTCTCAGAATACAGCGAATATCAGTACGATTGGATACAGAAGTGAAAATGTATTTAGTACATTAGCACCGTCGTCATCAGTTAACAAATCATTTTCTGATTTAGGGGATAGACAAACAACCTCATATTTAAACTCTAATAATGGATCTTTTTTAGACACAAATAGAGTTTTAGATTTTGCTTTATCAGGTAAAGGTTGGTTTGTAGTAGCAACAAATGAAGGTTTTGCTTTGACTCGAGATGGTCATTTTCATATTGATAAAAATGGATATTTATTGACTAGACAAGGGTTGTCAGTTTTAGGTCAGGAGGCAAATCCTATTGTTATTTCAGAAAAAAATTTGGAAGCAATAAAAGTGGATTCAAATGGTAATATTATGGATTTAGAGAGTAATACTGCTATCAATCAAATTTTAATTGTATATGCAGAAAGTGATGATGTTAAAGCTGAAGGAAATGCATTATATTCAGCTTCAACAGTTAAACAAGCTGACCAAAGCGAATATCAAATTTATCAGGGTAAATTAGAGCAATCTAATGCGATGATGAGCCAAGACATGGTTAAAATCATGGAGTTGTCTAGACATATAGAGAGTTTACAAAGGGCGGTAAATACTTATGATAATTTGTTGGATAGTGGCATAAATCAATTGGGGAAATAATATGATCGATGCAATCAGTATTGCAAACTCTGGGTTACTCGCGCAACAAAAATGGTTAAATTCAATATCAAGTAATATCTCGAATATGCAGACAATGGGATATAAAAAAGAAAATGCTCAATTTTCAAATCTTGTTGCTATCAATAATGTCAATAATACGCTATCCGAGCAAGGAGTTGGTGTTTCATTAGCGCACACCTACACTGACTTTAAAAATGGAGATGTTCAAACGACAAATCAACCTTATGATTTTGCTATTCAAGGTAAGGGTTTTTTTGAGGTTGAACAATCGGATGGCAGTTTAGCTTATACAAGAATTGGTCAATTTCATGTAAACGCTGAAGGGCAGCTGGCATTATCAAGTGGGCAGGTTTTGACTGCCGATATTCGGATACCGCCAGACGTAGAGAGAATAGTCTTGGCTGCTGATGGCACATTAAATGGAAGAGTTGTTGGCACTGGCGAAGAGATAGAACTGGGTAAAATAGAGTTAGTCCGCTTTGAAAATGAGAGTCAGTTAAAAAAACTTGGGAGTGGTTTATATACTGCTACGGGATTAAGTGGTGAGGCCGAATATGGAGAACTGCGTAAAGATGGAATGGGAATAGTTTTACAAGGGCATTTAGAAATGTCAAATGTGGATTTGGTAAGTGAAATTTCGAATTTGATCATGGCTCAGAGAGCATACCAGCTAAATGCAAGGGTATTGCAGGCTGGAGATCAAATTATGGAAACGATTAATAATTTAAGACGTTAATATGCATCTTAAGTTATTAATTATATTTGTTGCGCTGTCAATACAATTGCAAGTCAGTGCTTGTGAGGGGCTAAATCATGAGCAGTTTGTTGAGGCAGCAAATCAATTGTTAGAAGAGCGTATTGAAAGTGATAGTTCTTCAAAATTATTTCCTTTATTTGAGCCTTCTGATCATTTATATTCACATTTGAAACTACTAACTTCTGTCTATCAAGCTAGAGTTGCATTTGAGGTGGTAGATTGCGATCCGCAGATAGCCAAAAATAAAATTAAAGTAGTATGGTTTCGTCCTGAGATTAAAAAAATGGCTTGGGTTTTTAAACAAAATGCAAGTCGTAATCAATCTTTGGATGGAATCTTAGTTGAGTACCATGAGATTGATCTTATCAAAGAAAAGATAAATAATACGGCGCTTGCGATAGGTCCATTTAATGGAAATGTCTGGCTTACCCAATCTGTTAAAATTAATGAACCAGTTTTAAAGAAACACTTGAAAGAAACCCCATGGGTTTTTAAAGATCAAGAAGTTCATGTTTTAGCAATTTCGGATGGTATTACGATTGAAACGACAGGAATTGCTCAGCAATTTGGGCAATATTTAGATAAAGTTAATGTGCGCTTACTAAGTAATAATCAACTTGTAAGAACTACTGTTGTGAAAAAAGGAATCGTTAGAATTGATTAATAAAACTATTTTAATTATATGCGTTCTATTGACTAGCCATACATTAGCTCAAACTAGTCTAATTAATGTTGATAATTATCAAGCACTAACGAGTGATAGGCGTGCTGTTAATGTTGGGGATATTTTAACAATTTTGGTTGCTGAGTCAACTTCAGCAAAATCATCTGTCGGAACAAACGCAAAAAATAAAACAAATTTATCTTTTTCTGCAAGTACTTTGACTGCTAAAGCTGATGCTGGATTGGGGTTAGAAGGAGGGGCTAGTGGTGAAGGTAATACATCTAGACAAGGTCAGTTGAAAACTGTAGTTTCTGTGCAAGTTAGAGAAAAACTTCCAAATGGGTACTTGAGAGTTGAGGGTAGTCAAGAGGCGATCATCAATAATGATAAACAACTTATCCAAATCACTGGTTTTATCAGACCTGATGATATTAGTTATGATAATACTGTTTATTCATATCGTTTAGCAGATGCAAAAATTCAAATAAATGGTAAAGGTGTTGCTGATGATGCCCAAAAATTCAGTATTTTTTATAAGCTTTTTCATTGGTTAAGAATAATATGAAAAAACTATTAATCGGATTAATAAGTTTAATTTTTTTTAATCCATCTGCTAGCGCAGCAGTAAATATGGTCAGATTGAAAGATTTAGTTCGGATACAAGATGATCGAGAACATGCACTAATTGGTTATGGTCTGGTTGTTGGTCTTGCTCGGAGTGGAGATTCGGATCGAAATAGTACGACAAGACAGGCTTTAGTTAATACCTTAAAGCATTTTAATGTCAATATAAACGAGCGAGATCTCAACTCTAGAAATACAGCAGCCGTAATGATAACTGCGAAAATGCCACCATTTAGTGAGGTTGGAGATAAGTTTGATGTTGAAGTGTCTTCAATTGGCGATGCTCGAAGTTTGTTGGGTGGGACTTTGATTTTAACTCCGTTATATGGTCCTGATAATAAATTATATGCTTTGGCACAAGGACCACTCGCTGTTGGTGGTTATTCTTTTGAAATGAATGGAAATATCTCTCAGAAAAATCACTCTACTGTGGGACGTATTCCTAAAGGGGCTTATTTAGAGAAAGCAGTTGAGAGTATTGCATCTCAAGATAAATTAATACTTGTATTGAATCAACCAGACTATACAACAGCAAATAGAATCGTGCAGGTAATTTTGCAGCGAGGAGTGGATGCTCGGGTTGTTCATGCAGGGAAAATAGAGATATCTATTTCACCTTATATGCAAATTCCGAGTTTGATTGCAAGTATTGAGCGTCTTGAGGTTGAGCCTGATCAAATTGCTAAAATTGTCATTAATGAGAAAACAGGAACAATTGTTGCTGGGGCAAATGTTCGAATTGGTGAAGTAAATATTTCACAAGGGAATCTAAATGTTAAGGTGAATACTGAGTATTCAGTTTCTCAACCTATGTTTATTGGGCGAAACTATAATAAGAATATTTCTACTGAAATTATACCTCAAACAGATTTGAAGGTAACTGAAAATACAGCAAATTTTGTATCACTACCAAATGGGGCAACAGTTGCTAGTCTAGTGCAAGCTTTGCAAAAAACCCGTTTAAGTACTAGAGATATAATTACTATTATTCAGGCAATTAAAGATGCCGGTGCTTTAAATGCAGATTTGGTAATTCAATAGGAGTATCAATATGAATGATATTGCAAGTATTAGCCATACCCTCGTAAATGCAATGAATATACAGGATATGCGTATTAAAGTGGCGTCTATGAATGTAGCAAATCTAAATGTTCCAGATACTAAAGGTGTTTTTTTTGATTATAAGCGCTTAATGAAGGATGTAACGTTACAAAAATTAGCTTATAATAAAATAGATATGGATAAATACCAAAGTAATATGTCAAAAAGTTTAATAAAACTTGATGAGCAAACTTTTGATGCGGTTACAGCAAGTGGTCGTTATCAAGGAATTGCAGAGATGTTAAATCGAAGTTATGGGCTAATGCAATTAGCAATTCAAGGGAAAGAATAGTAATGCAGTTCGCAAATTTATCTGTTCAAGATGTAATTTCTTTTGGTTTAAGGCATGAAAAAGCTCGAGTAGAAGCAGCTAGTTATAATATTGCAATTGCAAATGTAGCGCTGCCAAATAAAAATACTGCCTCGGTTCTACAAGTTAAGACGCACGCAAATTTCTTAAGCGATATAAAAAACAGTGTATATCTAAATAACGTATCTGATTATAAGACGAAGAGTGTCTATGAGCCAGGACATCCGTTAGCTGATATTAGAGGAATGGTAATCTATCCTGAAATAGATACAGCAACAGAGATGGCAACCCTAGTATCTGCGAGTAGAGCGTATGACGCTAATGTACGTATTTTTAATAGTATTAAAGATATGACAGCCAAAGCTTATGAAATAGGAAAATAATTAGATGTATCCTTTAGATGCAATAAATCTTGAAACAACTGTACAACTGCCTAAACTTGAAAGTAGGGTGGGCCAAGTTGCAGCAACAAAAAATGTAAATTTTTTGGATATGCTAAATAGGAATGATGAACTCTATAAAAGTGCAACTGAAAAAGTTTTAAAATATGCTTCTGGAGAGAATATTGCTGTCCATGATGTTATGGTATCTATGCAAAATGCAAAACTGTCATTTCAATTTGCTGTTCAGGTTAGAAATAAGCTAATTGAGAGTTATCAAGAAATTACACGTATGCAAATCTAAGCAGATAATTTGAGTAATAGAAATAATGAGCTTCTGGGGTCGTAAGTCTACTTTTTTCATAAGTGGAGTTGTCTTTGTTATTGCTGGCTTTATCGGGATGTGTTGGTGGCTATTAAAGCCAACATATGTACCTTTGTTGCAGCAAGAAAATAAAAATATTCAAGCAAGTATAATTAATATACTTGCTTCATCTAATATTCCCTATAGTATTAAAAATAATATTGTTCAAGTAGAGGAAAATCGTGTAGGTGAAGCAAAAATTGCTTTGGATAAAGGTGGTTTAAGTAATCCAGAAACTATCGGTTTTGAGCTTTTTAATGAAACTGATTATGGTATGTCCGATTTTGCACAAAAAATTAACTTTCAGCGAGCATTAGAAGGAGAGTTAGCACGCTCTATCATGACGATGGACGGTATTAAATATGCACGGGTGCATTTAACGCCAGAAAAAGACACTATATATGAAGTTGATAAGGCAACAGCGAAAGCTTCTGTTGTTATTGAAACGAAGTATAACTATCAATTGGATAGGAGTATTGTTGATGGTATACAAAGTTTAATTGCGTCAGCTGTCAATGGTTTAGATATTCAGAATGTTATTTTGCTTAATGCCCATGGAGAAATAATAAGTAATAATTACAATAATAACTCTAGCTCTTTGAAAAGATCCGACGATATTGAAGAAAAAATTGAGCGTAAAGTTAGAAGCATATTATTTCAATCATTTGATATTAGTAAAGCGAGTGTTTCAGCCAATGTTCAAGTAAATTTTGACAAGAAAAAGGTTGTTAGTGAAAAACCAATTCTTTCTGATGCAGGTATAGCTTTATTAAGTAAAAAACAGTCATCTTCAAATATTTCCAATGGTGATAGTATAAAAAATACGCAGAAAGATACTATGACAGATAGTGAATATGCTATGGGTAAAGAAATTTCTGAGATTGAGTACGCAACAGGTAAAATTAGTAAAATAAGTGTTGGTGTCATTGTTCCAAATACATTAAGTTTTGTTCAATTACAGAATATTCAGCAAGTTTTAGAAGTCGGTTTGGGTATTGATAAAAAACGGGGTGATAACCTTGTGCTTGTAAGTAGCATGCTAGAACCTGTTGAAACTCAACCTGATTATATGAGTCACGGAAATCAATCTAAAGTTTTAACTGATGATGCTAAACTTAATATCTTAAATCCCTTTAATTTGGCACTTTTGTTTATTTTAATTTCAACAATATTATTTTTTACTTATAGATTTTTAAGAAAAAAATTAGCTGTCGAAAAAATTAATCTAGTATCGTTGTCTGATGAAGAAAGGGAGCGAATTGTTGTTAATTTAAAATATTGGTTGGAAAAAGATGGATTTAAATGAGTCTGCTTTACGAAATTGGGTATTACGCTTTTATTGCTTAAGTTTAAATGACCAGGAAAAAATTAAATCAAATTTAACTCGATCTGAGCGAGAAAAACTTGATGAGTTATTAACTGAGGTTAAGGCTTTTGGTATTGATGAAAATACATCGATCATAGATGAGGTTGTCTCTGCGGATAAGAGTAATTTAGATATAACATCTACGCTTTTGAGCAAAACAACAGAAGTGATATCTCCATTTTGGTATGTACTTATAAGTGCTAAGTTTTTTTCAGAAATATCTTTAAATAAGAAACCATCATATTTTAAAGATTATCTTCAATATAAGGAAAGTCTTCAAGATTTTAAGTTGGCGCCTAAAATGCAAGCTACTTTAGATATGTATTTCCGCGAGAAAGTAATTAATGAGTATGAAAAATAAAGACTCTTCGGTTTTATTAAGGTCGATAAATAAAAGTGAAGAAGTAGTTACATTGGGTAGTCGGCATAAAGGTGATGGTGTTTCGAATCAAGAGCAATTTTGTCTAGAAGAAATCAAAGATTTACCTGTAGACACGCCTCAAGATATAAGTCAACATGATATGTTGAGAGCACAAGAGTTAGCGGATGTAAAAGAGAAATATCGTTTAGAGTATGTAACAAAGCTTGAAGCAGAAAAATTAAAGTTGAAAAGATTTAATGATCAACAACTATTAGTACTAGAAAATAAATACAAAGAGAAAATCAATATTCTAAATAATTGTATTTTGGAATTTGACCGAAATTTGAAAAACTTGAATTCTTCGATAGAAAAAATTTCTATAAAAGTAATTGATAGTATATTGGAAAAAATTGTATTTAGTTTATTAGGGAATGAAGAGCTGATAATAAATATTGTAAGAAAAACAATTCTTCAGCATCGCTTAGATCAAGGTTTTGTAATGAAAGTTGGATTAACAGATTTTGAAATGATAAAAAAAATTATTGATGAGAGTGAGGTGTTAAAATCTTATGCAATTGTTGTTACGGAAGATAGGAGTTTGAATGTTGGACAGGTTGTTGTTGAGTTAAATGCAACTTCAATTGATATTGGTTTGGGGCAGCAAATTAAAAAAGTTAGGCAATTATTAAATGATTAGTAATCTTGATATTATTGTTGATTCTATATTAAAAAAAATAGATATCCCTTATTTTAGTCAACTTACTGGTAAGATTAAGAAAATTAGTGGTGTCAGTATTGAAGCTACGGGCTTAAGTGTAAGCATTGGAGAGATTATTCTGATTATTAGTGATGATCAGTCACTTAATATTTTTGCAGAGGTTATCTCAGTAAATGATTGTTCCTTCATATTAATGCCCTTTGGTGATATCCATGGGTTAAACCTTGATTGTAAAGTCGTTTCTTATTCCAAATCCATTCAAATTCCTGTAAGTTTAGATTTAAGAGGAAGGGTATTTGATTCTTTGGGAAATCCTATAGATGGAATGGCTATACCAGAATCCATCGAGTTTTTAGCCAAAAATTTTTCACCAATTAATCCATTACATCGTATCTCGATTACACAGAAATTAAACACTGGTATAAAAGCAATAGACTTATTTACACCAATAGGAGTTGGTCAGAGAATTGGGATTTTTGCTGGAAGTGGGGTCGGTAAAAGTACATTGTTAGGTATGTTATGCAAATATGCTACAGCTGATGTCATTATCGTCGCATTAGTTGGTGAACGAGGGCGTGAAGTAACAGATTTCCTCTTAAATGTTTTAGGTGAACAAGGATTAAAAAGATCTATAGTTTACGTTGCAACCGCTGAACAACCTGCGATCTTTCGACGATTGATTGCATATACAGCTACATCTGTTGCTGATTGGTATAGAGCTAGAGGTTTTAACGTATTATTGGTTATGGATTCGATTACGAGATTTGCATACGCACAAAGAGAAATAGGATTAGCTGCTTCTGAACCTACAGGTCTAAGGGGGTATCCTGCGTCTGTCTTTTCTCTATTGCCCCCATTGATCGAAAGAGGTGGTGCATTATTAGGGCAGGGCTCTATTACTGCTATTTATACAATCCTTGTAGAAGGTGATGATCACAATGAGCCGATATCAGATCATATGAGATCAATTCTAGATGGGCATATTGTACTCGATCGTTCATTAGCTGATAAGGGACATTTTCCATCAATTAATGTATTGAAAAGCATTAGTAGGCTTTCAAATGTTCTATATACTAATGAACAAAAAAAAGTAATTGCTCAGCTAAAAAAATATTTAGCTTTACATGATGAGTTCTCTGATATGATTCAACTAGGTGCGTATCAATCGGGGCAAAATATATTGCTTGATAGTATTATTAAGAATAAGCCTAAAATTGATAAAATGTTAGTTCAATTTGAAGATGAAACTATAGCAACTGAAAATATTTGGATTTTAGCAAAAAATATTATTGATGAAATTGCCTCCGCAGGTTAAATAGTTATGAGAGTAAATTTTTTAAGTAAAAATAGATCGATGGAAGGTATTTTTCAACTGCAATATATGATTATGCAAAATGAGATTAGTACGTTAACTGCTAGATGTAATGAGGTAGAAGTTCTAAGGAATAAATGCCATCATGAATATTTATCAATCTTAGAAGAAATCACTGAGCTTCAACAAAGCTTTAATATTATATTAGATAGTACTACTCAAAATAATAGCTTTAAAATGCTCAATAAGAAATACAATGAGTTTTTGATTCATAAGAAACTTGTATGTGAACTAAAAACAAACTTACAACATAAGATGAATGTTTTAGTTGTACAAAAAAGAAAAATTGATCATTTTAATCATACAGTTCGAAAGCACCAGCTTTCCATATCCTACAAATATTCAGAGTGAGTAGTCTGTTATGGACAATATTAAAGTAGATCATATTGCTAGAACTGTCTATGATCGTAAAGAGGATTTAGGGAATAAGCCACACTTAAACAATGGTAGTCTTGTACAAAGCTTTTTAAATGATGTTAAACCAAATTTATTCGAAGATAATTATGAGAATTTTATTGTAAATTCTGGTGTAAAAACAAGCAGTCAGAGTACTATAAACTATGAGAAAACTTATGACCTGAAGCGAACAGCTGTCAATCATTTATCTTATTTAGATGAAGTCCAGAGCTTAAAACTTCCAGAGAATAGACTTACAGCTACAAAATATCTGAAAAACTATACAGATTTGCAGCAAAGTGATGGCAAGAATTTAACTAAATCAAAATTAAACAACATAGATAAAGAAAACCTAAGAGTAGATACTTTTTATTCAAGTAATTTTGACCCAGAGGTTGGTAGCACTAGAAAAAACTCTCCAGAAGTTAAGCAAATTTCAGGTGTTTGTCCAAATTTCTTCAAAAAAAATATTTTGATTACTAAATCTGAATTGTTTATAAGAAATTTAGGCGATGACCAAGTAGAATTATTGGAAAATATTCGAAGACAACTACCTGCTAATATTGATAGAATATGGGTCAATGGCAAAATTATTTGGTCAAAAATATAATAGGTTGCGTATGGCAATTGATGCTCTTGGTAACAGTTTAGCTTCTGCTACAAGTGAAGTAAGTCGTAATAATTTAAGCCAAAATGATTTCATTAAATTATTTATGACAGAGTTAACATTTCAAGACCCACTTGAGCCTATCAATAATAGAGAGTTCCTTGCTCAAATGGCACAATTTACAAATTTGGAGCAAGCTAGACTTACTAATGAAAATATTAGCAATTTAGTATCTATAAATGCAACTTTACAGTCATTAGGAGTCATGGGGAAACAAGTGGAAATAATGACTGAGAGTGGTACAACAGTGACTGGAGTAGTATCTGCTGTTAATTTTTCTAATGAAGGTTCTTTAATTAGTATAAAGCAAGCTGATGGTAGCTTTTTGACTAATATTAAATTATCACAAGTTAAGACAGTGAGGTAATAAAATGACGCAGGCACATTTTAATGGTGTTAGTGGTTTGATAGCATTTTCTACTCAGCTAAATAATGTATCACAAAATATTAGTAATATGAATACGCCTGGCTATAAAGGGAAAGATAGTTTTTTAAAAGATGTGGAAAGTAATAATGGTATGGGGCTTGGTGTAAGTTATCAAGGTACTGGAACACGTTCAAAAAATGGTGATTCAAAACAAACTGGTAATCAAACTGATTTATTTATTAACGGTAAGGGGTATTTTATTCTTAAAGATTCAAAAAAAGAAATATTTTACACTCGTGCAGGTCAGTTTAAATTCAATGAGGAAGGTTTTCTTGTTGATCAGTCAGGTATGTATAATGTCATGGGCTTTAATGGGAACAAATTGGTAGCTATCAATATAAATAATTATGAGTCTTTACCTCCAGCACAAACAACAGTATTAGATGTTAATGGAATATTAAGTACAGCAGAAACAACTCCTTATAAGCTAAATAACGTGAATATTTACGACTCTACTGGTTCATTAAAGAGTTTATCAATCAGTTTTGAAAAACAATCAGATAATACTACTGTGGGTAGTAAATGGTCGTATACGATAACGGATGAAAAAAATAAGATACTGAATACAGGTGTAATTAATTTTACATTAGCTGGTACAGTCTTAGAACAGTTTTTAGATATTGAATTAAATTTTGATGAAGGAAAGCAAAATTTAAAACTTGATATAGGTGGAGTTAGTGTTGTCTCTGTAGGTAATAGTAGTGTGCAGGCCAATGCAACAGATGGTGGACCTAGAGCAGGGATTGTTGGATATAATTTTGGCCAAGATGGGATTCTTGAAATAAGTTATAATAATGGGCAAAAAAAGAAAACTAGTCAGGCTCTTGGTTTGGCTAGCTTTTCGGATGAAACTAAGCTTATTCAAGATCAAAATGCTTTCTTTCATAAACCTGAAAACGTAAAAGTAAATTATAGCAAACCTGATTTAGAATATTTCGGTAAAATTCAAGGGGGGTATATTGAGCTGGCCAATATAGATTTAGCTCAAGAATTTGGTAATATCCTAATTATTCAAAGAGGATATCAAGCTAGTTCACGTGTAATGAATGTAGCAAATGAGATGTTAGAGCAGCTTTATAATTCTTCTCGTGGCGGTTAATAGATGAAATATCATATTGGTTTTCTTACTCAACATGAAAAAAAAAGATTAGAAGAAATTATTCGTGAATCAATTGAAAGTTGGTGCACAGAGTGGATAAATTATAATGCTCCTATTTTTGTGGAATTGGAGCAACAGTATTCTTTAGTCGATGATGGATTAATTGATCAGGATGGTTTTTATTGTCTTGATGGTAGCGATAAATTAGGTTTTTTAACAAATAGTGTTGATATTTGGGTGAAATTACTATTTAAAAATATAGAGAAATTGATTCCTAATGATACTATAAGTCTATTTTTAATTGAGAATTCTAGAAGAGATATTTTATTAAAAATTTTCAATATTTGTGGTAAGAATTATGTTGGTAATAAGCTAGTTAATATTAAGGATGTTGATTTTGAGGGCATGCCAGTTGTTGCTAATATACTAGTTGGTCATGAGAGATTTAGATTGTTGTTAGATTCTAATATATTAAATAATGAACAGATGTATGATCTATCTAGCAGCACCCCTATATCTATTGCGTCATTTGATGATGAGATTGTAGCTTTAGAAGCGAAATTTGTTCTAGATAAGTTGTCAATATCAGATTTTATGGATATACAGGTTGGTGATATAATTAAGTCCAACCATCATATTACGGAATTTTTTAGTATCGTTTGTAATGGCGATGAAATTGCATTAGGTTCCTTAGGCCAAAAAGATGCTCAAAGAGCAATTTTACTAACCTCTAATAATGAGATTAAAAAGTGACTACCCAAATTAATGAAATAAATTTACCAGACCTATCTGATATTTCAGATAGTAATAGTGATGATCTAATAGATAAGCTCGCAATAGTAGATCAAGTCGAAGTTGAACTTACTGTAGAAATTGGTTCAGCTAAAATTACAATTGGTGAATTATTAAAATTAAAGCAGGGAAGTCTTGTTAAACTAAGTCAATTAGTTGATGAGCCTATGAAACTATATTTAAAAGATCGTTTACTGGGATATGGTAAATTAGTTGCTGTTGATGATGTTCTAGGTTTTCAAGTCATAAAACTAAATTGAAAGTTTCTAATATGGATTTTAAACAAAATGAGCTGATCTCTTCTGGGTATATATTTTATACTATTGGAGTTGCTTTAGTTTTACTAACGGCGGCGTATTTTATACTATTTTTTTTGAAGAAAAATCTTAGTTCTAAATTTTCACAGCAGTCCAAAGATACGGCGCTATACAAAAAAATTAAATTATCTTCTAGAACAAGCTTATACATTCTTGATAGAGATGATTATGAACTAATGATTGTTGAGTCAAACCAGAATATTTCTATTACACATTTACGTAAAAGTACTGATAATGTATCTGGTAAGCAAGAAGGTTTTAATGAACTATAGAGTATTAATTAAAGTATTGATAGCATTACTTGGTATATGCATCAGCTTTGAATGTTTTGCTGAAATGGGGGCTAAACAAGGCGATATAATAAATACGTTGAATCCAACTTCGACATTTATTTCTTTAACAATATTAAGTTTAATACCTTTAATTCTTATAGCGACTACTACCTTTGTAAGAAATGTAATAGTTCTATCTATCATGCGACAAGCATTAGGTTTACAACAAACTCCTCCAAATATAGTTTTAATTTTACTCTCTTTTTTCTTAGTAATGATTGTCATGGGACCAACCTTTGAAGTCATTAATCAAATTGCATTTCAGCCATATTTAGAAAATAAAATAACTATACAGGATTTTTTTATAAAAGCATGGGAACCATTAAAAGCTTTTATGATAACGCAGACACATCAATCTGATATTAGATTGATCTATGAATTATCGAAAACTCCTTTACCGTTGGATAGTTCAAGTATTTCTGCAATTAAGTTGATACCTGCATTCATGTTAAGTGAGCTCAAAGTAGCTTTTCAAATTGGTTTTATAATTTTATTACCTTTTTTGGTAATTGATATTATTGTGGCTTCTATATTAATGTCATTAGGCATGATAATGGTTCCACCCATTACAATTTCATTACCAATTAAACTATTACTCTTTCTTTTAATAGATGGCTGGAGTTTATTGTTTGAAGTGTTAATTAGAAGTGCGAATTAACATATACGTAATATTTTGAGGAAAATGCTTTATTTTCTATAATGATTTTATCTTTAACGAGTTGAATATTTAAATTTGTGCCATCACTATTTTTTATAAAAATTTAGTCCTTTATCTGATTTAAAGGTTTTTGTGAAAATGGATATTCATATTAAGAAATATTGCTATTGACCTGACCTTCAGAGGTGAGCATTTCCGCCATTTCTCTGGTTTTCTTCAAGCCGGGCATGCGATATTCAGTATGACCGAAGTCTTTAATGGACTTCCAACGACCACCCCAAGTTAAACCAACTGATTCAGCAACTTGGCCATATAGTTCATAGCCTCTCATCGCCCATGGGTCGCGTTCAGTGATGACCACTTTACCATTTCGTTTAAACGCTACATCGGCAGCCAGTCCAAATTGATGGTAGCTTTGATAACTTCTAGCGCGTGTTGTATTTGGATTTCCTGCCAACATATTCTGACGTTCGGGGCTACGATAACCTTCCAGTAACACCAGCTCATATCCATATTGTTCCTTCATAATCTTAAAGACCATGAGTAAGCGCTGCTTATAACGAGGATTCATCTTATCCCATTTACGGTCAACCATGCGGCTATCCAAAGCACCGTGGGAATGAGTGATGGGTACTTCTATCTGCGATGCATCAACCGAACCGCTGTGCTGAGCGAGGTATTCTTGTTCAATACGTGTTGCTTCGATGAGTGCATCATGAATTAGGGTGACATCGACTTCTGGCGGTGGGCTGAGTATTTCACCATTCAATAAAGCATAAACCTGAGGGTCTGTTTCTTTTAAATATACGGCTTCGATACGGGTTGAATTAATTGGACGTGTGAAAGCAAAGATCAGAATACTGGCAAATAAAAAGAAACCTGCAATTAAAATCCACCACTGTTGTAGATGCCAGTGTGATTGGATTTTTTCAGGCGCAGCGGCTTGATGCATGTTTTCTGCAAACTGCATCGCATTGACGATTTTCTTTCTGCTACTGGGAAGTAGTGACTGTAATAATTGTGAACATTTAGTGCGTAACTCATAAGACATTAACAACGTCAGTGTCACAGCGACCAAAATAAAACAGAAGGAAATAAACCAAATCATTGGTTATTTCAGTTCATTTACAGAAAAGGGCCGTTGAGTCACATTGATTTGTACCGTTGCCTCTGGTGCTTCGGCTTCAACCTCGACCTCCTTTGCTGCATTGGTTTTGGCTGGTTGAGTCGTTATTTTATTTACTTTGTCACTCACAGGTGTTTGCCCATTTTTATTATTGCTGAGCTGTGGAGTCTTTGGTTGTGCTGTTTTTCCCGCATTATGTCCAATTGGGAAAGGCGAGGTTTGTTGTCCTGAATTTACTGGAGGCGGCGCGGCATGCTGGAAAAATTTATTTAACTCACTACTTTGTGGTTGAGTAAAATTACTATCTTCGTCAGATTCAGTGCTTTCTTGAGCAGTAAACTCGATCACGTGAGTGCTTTGAGAATCTTGTTGCGTACTTGTTGGGGGCGGCAACAACACTTCTGCCTGTTCAGTCTCATTTAGTTCTTGGTGCGACTGGGCTTTAAAAAACATGAAAAATATCAATAAACTAAAGATGATTCCTGATAGAAATCCGATGAATAAATAAATTACAGGAGATAAAGTCTTTTTTTTATTCGTCTGTAATATGCGTAATGAGGTAGGTTTTTCCTGAATCATGCTGCATCAACTAAGGTAAATGGATTGTAATATGTGCTTCTTCTGCGGGTGCTGAAATCACATTTTGATAAGGAGATAAAGCACTCTGGTTTTGTTGGGATAACATAAATTTTAGCCCTGCAAAAGTCAGCGCAGCAAACATCAATAAAAATATTAAGATCCAAAAGAATGGCAGTTCATGATGGATAATATGTTTAATTTGATCGGGGATCGCTGCAAAAGGGGAAAAAGCCGCTTTTTTACCTTTCAGATAATCAATTTCATCGCCGACACGGGCGACCAGATGATTTAAACTTTCAACGGATTCAAGTCTATATTTCCCTTGAAAACCTAAAAGTAAACAATAATGAAAAATCTCGAGTGCAGCTAAGCGATCTTTACCACGACTACGTAGTTGTTCCAAAATTTCAAAAAAACGATAACCTGCTAATTGTGAACCAAACAAGCTGAGTTGCAGAGGGCTAACCAACCATGTATTTTGCAAGTTGAAGTATGCAGCATCTTGTTGAGTGGCGATGGTTTCATCGATTAAGGCGCAAAATGCATATTTAGCATCATGAATATCGTCACTCGAAAATTGAAGTCGTTTCGCTTGTTGCTCAAAACGATTTAATAAATCTAGAATTTTGTTACGGAAATCGCTGGGATTTGAGGGAATATAACGATTACGAATTAAAAAAACCAAATAGAATCCGTCATGCAGCAGATCTATCAAATTTGTCGTTTGAGATTTATTTTGCGGGAGATTTGATGCAGGTAAACCTGAACCAATTTTTCCATCATCAAATAAAGAGGGTATGCCCGTCGGATGTTGAGTCATCATTGTTCTCTTAGGTATTCATTACGGCAATAAGTTCAATCGTGATATCTTGAAAACCAGCAGGTACATAGACACAAATGGTTTCTGATTCAAGCATCTGTTGATATAACTCGTGATGCGGTTCAATCTCAAAGTAACTTACACCTGAACGAACTGGGATCGCTGTTGGAACTTGCATTAAATGGTGCAGTGGCACGGCGGGTAAAGCAGCCACAACACGTCGCTCAACATCAATGGTGCTACCCACTTTAAATCGCAATGGCACGATCTGAATGAGTTCATGCGTTTGCATCACGCTACTTGAAACGGCAATATACAGACGAGTATCACGGGTGATTTTATCTGACTCAAGACTACCAACCCAATAAGACGGTCGAATTTCTTTCAAGTTAATATTGAAGTAGCGGTTTGAAATAATGGTATCTAATAAGTCTCTTAAGATCACATCCAGCTGTTGGAAGCTTTCTTGAAGTTGATGATGTTTGTAATGTGGCAAATGATCTACGTCATAATTGGTCGAAAAGGTCAGTAATGATCCAGTTAAACGTAAAAGTTCGGAAAATAAACGCTCAGGGTGAATCAGTGGATACTGTAATAAATGATTCAAGCCTGCATAAGACGTGTTTAATGCATTAATTAGCCAAAATGAGACAATATCTCCAGAGCGGAACTCAATCAGTTTTTGTTCATTTTCTCGGTTGCTGCTTTGAATGGTTTTGATCTTTGCTTTAATGACATTGAGGGTTCGTTTTAAGTTGCTGGTTAAAGCTTCTGACGCTGCAATGTGCAAAATGGGTGGGATAAACTTCTGATCCAACTCAAAAGAACCTGAACTTTGGCGTTTTAATTTACCAACAGCGAGATATAAAAAACCATCTAGGTTTTGACTTGGTTGAATATGTTGTTCTAGTAGTTTAAATTCTGCGCGACGACGCAATAAGCTGAGATCGGCTGGGCTCGCATCGGTAAATAAATCGTGCGTTTCAGCTAAATAATTATGATAACGACTGGAAAGCGAGTGATCTCCATCCGAAATATTTTTCTTGTTGGCTTGTAAAATAGGTAAAGCAAGATAAACAACCATTTCACCTTTTAGATTGATATCATCCAACAGCAATGGTTCAGGGAGTAGGTCTTGCGCAGGAGCATTATAAATCTCTCCATCTTGCCAGATGATTTCGACTTCTTCTAACGCCAAAATATGGGTTGAAAGTTGCACCTGATCAAACTTGAGTTTTTGTACACCATAAGCATAAGGAACTAACGCGCGAATGGTATGGTTTAAACGCTGCTCGTGATAGGTATCTTGGATCTGGAAATGCTGTGGACGTAAAAATAAGCCTTCGCCCCAAAGAATTTTTTCTGCTTTAAACATATCAATTTACCAGTAATTATTCGTATTCATTCTTTGGCTGAACGCCGAGCATGTCTTGCACCATTTGTAAGGGATGCTCATCTTTAATAACTTGACCCAACCATTCATGTAGTGGCATTTGACTCCATTTAATTGTTTTTTGCAGCATATAACTCACTGGGCTGTGTGGTTCATTTTTTTGAAAGTAAGTGGCAATCTCTTGCAGTACTTGCATGGCTTGTTCACGATTTTCAACATGCGATTGAACTTGTGGTTGAAAGGACAGTTGATTGTGGGTCATTGGAACCTGAGCCGTAACTGGTTGAGTTGTCGGTGTACTTGGGGTTTCGACTTGGGTGGCGCTTTGTTGGGTAGATTGTTCAAAATGATCGGTTTTATAGATCTTTTTTAGACTGATATGAATCGTATCTAAATTTGAGTCAATCGCTGCAAAACTTGGTGAATCTAAGCCTAATAAGCCATCCAAAACATTTTTAAGTACAGACCATTGCTGGAGGATTTCATTAAAATGTTGGTAGTTTAGATATTGAAAGTTTTTATCTGTATTCAATAAAGCCTGTTCAAATTGCTCTAATTCAGTGCTGTTATTCGTACTGTCATATTCATCACTTTGCTTGCGACGAATATTTTCATGGTAGAGAAAATTGTCATAATCAAGCAAATGATAAAAAGGGGAGTGATCAACTAACGAAACTTTTTTAATCAGTAACGGTAACTGATTAATGAGCCCCTGCAATAAACCAATCCGTTGATCAAGATCATCATCTTCGACTTCTGGGTGGATCGTCAGCCAGTATTGCTCAAGTAAGCGATGGCTTAATTCTAGGCTTTTGGCAATCCCTGAAAAACCGTAAAGATTTGCCCAAGCCTCAGAAAGCCACGTCAGCAAGCGAATGTCTTTACTTTTAGATTGCAGCAAATCAATAGATGTAGATGCAACAAAATCCCAATCAGCTTGCTTAGGTTCAGTAACCCAATCCCCTTGATCAAGCAAAACATCATCTTGCGTTCTCGCTTTTTTGATGGTGTGAAACTCATTGGAAAAAGAGTAATCATCACCACAAGGCGATTGCTCATGAATTGGTGTAAGTAATGGGGATATGTCCATATTCATAACAATTGGGGCTCAATCTCAATAATCTTAAACGTCAGCTTTTGCTTTTCTACTCGCACGCTTTTTAGGTCCTTTTTCAATAGGATCTAATTGGTAGCTAATATCTTCATCTTTGACGTCAATAACGATAAGTTTCGGTAATTTATGCTCAGCTAAAGCAACAAGAATTTCAGTAGCAAGTGAAGGTAATACCGTCGAGTTTAGAATATTGTCCACATTTCGTGCACCACTATCAACTTCAGTACAGCGGTTCAATAGTAGTTCGACGAGTTCTTCAGAATACTGAACTTTAGTGGCATATTGCTTCTCAATTCTAGAAACAATTTTACCCAGTTTATGTTTAATGATTCTGACCAGTAATTCATCATGCAATGGGAAATAAGGAACGATCCGCATACGACCAATAAATGCAGGCTTAAACTGTTTATATAAACTTGGTTTTAAATGTTCCAGCAAATCCTCAGGATTTGGCCATTCTTCAACAGGTTGGTTTAAGCAAGCCTGCATAATCGCACTTGATCCAGTATTTGAAGTGAGCAAGATGGTCGTATTTTTAAAGTCAATTAGACGACCTTCACCATCTTCTAAAGTTCCTTTATCAAAAACTTGGTAGAAAAGCTCTTGTACATCACTATGCGCTTTCTCGATTTCATCCAATAACACAACACTATATGGATTACGACGTACTGCTTCAGTCAGTACACCACCTTGACCATAGCCAACATAGCCTGGAGGTGCGCCTTTTAAAGAGGAAACCGTATGCGCTTCTTGATATTCAGACATGTTAATGGTGATTAAGTGTTGTTCACCACCATACAGCTCATTGGCTAAAGCCAATGCAGTTTCGGTCTTCCCGACACCACTTGGCCCGACCAACATAAACACACCTTGGGGTTTATTTGGATCTTCTAATTTGGCTTTAGAGGTCTTAATGCCTTGCACCAATTGGGTTAGTGCATAATCCTGACCCATGACGCGCTCAGCCAATTTATCTTCAAGCGTTAAAATTTGCTTAATTTCATCATTGACCATATTTCCAACAGGGATACCTGTCCAGTCAGAGATAATTTCGTTAATAATTCGAGGCGTGACACGTTCAAACACCAAAGGACTTTGTCCTTGAAGCTGGGTTAAGTCTGTTCTTAACGCGGCGATCTGATCTTTGGTTTCGCTATGTTCATCTTGGGCGTTTAACTGTTGGATCTGTTTCACCAAGGCAAGCTCTTGTTGCCATCGCGCTTCAATCTCTTGTATTTCATTTTCTAAAGTCGAAAGCTCTTGGTTAAGCAGCTCTAAACGTTCGTGATGGATCGGGAACTGCTGATGTTCTTGCGTTAAAATTTGTTGTTCTAATTTTAGATTGTGTTGTTGAGCTTTGAACTGGTCAAGGATTACTGGTTGGGCATTTTGAGTTAATGCCACACGAGCCGCAGCGGTATCTAACACGCTAATCGCTTTGTCTGGAAGCTGACGTCCACTGATATAGCGATGAGAGGCATGAACAGCAGTGACAATCGCTTGATCATCAATATGTAGGTTGAAATGATTTTGCATGACAGGAATCATGGCACGCAGCATATCGATAGCGACCTCTTCAGTCGGCTCTTCTACTTTTACCACTTGAAAGCGGCGACTTAGGGCTGCATCTTTCTCAAAATACTGTTTGTATTCTGCCCATGTTGTTGCGGCGATGGTTCTTAACTCACCACGTGCCAAGGCTGGCTTGAGTAGATTGGCTGCGTCATTTTGTCCAGCTTGGCCGCCAGCACCGATCAGAGTATGTGCTTCATCAATAAATAAAATAATCGGGTGAGTGGAAGCCTGAACTTCTTGAATGACTTGTTTTAAGCGATTTTCAAACTCACCTTTAACACTCGCGCCCGCTTGTAATAGCCCCATATCTAATACGTGCAGTTGTACATTTCTCAATGCTTCTGGGACTAAGCCCTGCGATATTTTTAATGCGAGACCTTCAACAACCGCCGTTTTACCTACACCAGGCTCACCTGTCAGAATCGGATTGTTCTGCCGACGACGCATCAAGATGTCGAGCATTAATCGGATTTCAAACTCTCGCCCAATAACAGGATCAATCTGTCCATTCTGTGCTTTTGCAGTGAGGTTGATGGTGTATTGATCTAATGCAGGTGTTTTGATGATCGTTGCCGTCTTTTCTTTTGGTGCTTCGGTTGATGCTGTTGGCGCTTTAATTTGAGCTTGTTCACTACTTCGACCACAAATATCCAAAAACTTATGTTTCATGGTATCGATCGGGAATAGCTCAAATAAGCTCGATGCTCTGAAGGCAATTTGCTGTAAATCAGGTGCCGTGAGCAGCGCAATAATTAAATGGCTACTGCGAATCAACGGTGTTTGCTCAGCAGAAGCTAATAACCATGCTTGTTCAAATAGCTTAACGATTGATTTTGCAAATATCGGAGTACGAGTATTGCCTTTGGGTAAAGAGGCAATTGTTTCTTTTAAATCCTGAGTTAAAGCTTCTGCGGAAATATTATTTTTTTGTAATAAAATAAGTAAATCATTCACTGGACTTTGATTTAATAACTCTACAAATAAATGCTCAATCTCAATCTCATAATTCAATTGATTAATGCAGTAATTGGCAGATTTTTCTAATGCAGCACGAGTAGGAGGTGATAGTTTTGTAATTAAAACCTTTAAATTACTCATTTATTACTCACAATAATTTTGAATATCAAGCCCCGCTAAGTAAGTTCAGACTTGATATTGTTGTTATATCTAAAATATATTTTCTGAATAAAATCAAAAACTTAGCTTTACTCTATCTGAGTGTACAGATTATTCTACAACAAATGATATTAATTTTAAATAGAAAGTGAGTACTAATTCTTAAAAAAACATTTAGTAATATAATTAAAATAATTTAATAATGTTAGAAAACGTAAATAGTATTGACTTTCTATGTGTTTTTTTTGTTAAATTCGCCACAATGTTCTAGCTGCACGAAATTGAAGAGTAAGAGGGTTTTTTAAACAATAATTGTCAGCTCTTCAATTATATAAGTTAAATAATTATGAGGCATATTTTGAAAAAAGGTATTGTAGTATCAATTATTTGTATGGTTATGGGTAGTTTGGCTTACGCAGATGATCAAGAAATAAAAAATGTTGATCAGGAGGTTGAGCTGACTGATCAAAAAATAAAACCCGTTAAGTTAAAAAGAAAATGTATTAAACAAAACCCGTTGGTCGCGGGTCAAACCGATCAAGCACTATTGAAAATTTATCAGCAGGTTTGTGATAAATCGAATGCTAGTCAAGTCAATGATTTATTGGCTCAAGCAGCGATGCGAATGTATGAGCTGAAACAACCCATGAATGCTTTGACGTTGGCAAATGAATTGCAACAAAAAAATATTCAAGGCGCGACGTTGACTGATGTCACTTTCTTGGCGGGTGTTGATATTGCAAATAATGCATTACAACACATGCGAACCGATGAAATGCGTTATCTCAGTACAGATTTAACTTATCCACCTGCTAAACAGCTTAGCGAGAATATTCGTACCGCATTACCTGCGCCTGTGATTACGACCAAGGTTGTAGAGGAAGCACCTAAAAAAGAAGCTCGAAGTACGAGCACCGCGAATCGACGTGTAGTAAGTCAACCTAAAGCACGAACCACTTCTGCACCGCGTAACACCACACAGACTGCTGCACCAGCAAGTCGTCCGACAACCACAACACCAAGTGCTGTTCGACCGACAGGTACGAATCCATTCGCTTCGTTGAAAAAATAATCAAGGGTATAGAGTTATGGCAAAAAGAGAAAGCGTACAGAAAAAATTGCAACGTATTCGTCCTCCTCGTGTGCAGCTCACTTACGATGTCGAAGTGGGTGATGGTAGAGAGTCTAAAGAATTGCCTTTTGTCGTTGGGGTGATGGGCGACTTTTCTGCTGCTTCAGAGCTTGAAAAGACCAAATTAAAAGACAAGAAATTCATCAATGTTGATTTGGACAATATTGATGAAGTGATGGAGTCTTTAGCACCGAGAGCGGCATTTCAAGTTGAGAATACATTGACTGAAGAGGGCGGACGTATGTCTGTCGACTTAACTTTTAATTCAATGGAAGATTTTAGACCTGAGCAAGTTGTACAACAGGTTGATCCTTTGCGTAAATTGGTTGCAGCACGTGAACGTTTAACTGATCTTCGAAATAAGATTTCGAATAGTGAACGTTTGGAAGATTTATTGGATGACGTGCTAAAAAATACAGATCAAGTACGCCAACTGAGCGCGGAGGCGGAAAATGAGTAATTTACAAGCTGCAACTGCATCAAATGTAGAAGCTGAATCAGCAAATTTGCTTGATTCGATCGTAGAGCAAAGTCGTATTGCGCGTAATGATGACGAGCATGTTCGCGCTAAAAGTTTGATTGGTGAGTTAGCCAAAGAAGTGATGGCAGGGACGATCACAGTTTCGGAAAATATGACCTTATCGATTGATAAGCGTATTGCCGAAATTGATGCTTTAATTTCAAAGCAACTTAGTGAAATCATGCACCATGAACAGTTTCAGAAAATTGAATCGACATGGCGTGGACTTTATTATTTCTGTCAAGAAACCCCTTCGCACTCAATGATTAAAATTCGTATGTTAAATACGACCAAAAAAGAGTTGGTGAAGGACTTCCAAGGTGCAACAGACTTTGATCAAAGCACTTTGTTTAAAAAGATTTATGAAGAGGAATATGGCTCATTTGGTGGTGCGCCATACGCTGCGTTAATCGGTGATTTTGAATTCGATCGCACGCCTTCTGATATGTATTTATTAGAGCAAGTTTCGCATGTTGCAGCGGCTGCCCACGCGCCATTTATTTCTGCTGCGAGTCCAAATATTTTAGGTCTTGAATCATTCACTGATATCGATCGTCCACGCGATGTTTCAAAAATCTTTGAAACCGCAGAATATGTGCAATGGCGTTCTTTCCGTGAGAGCGAAGATTCACGTTATGTTGCCCTCACCATGCCGCATGTTTTAGGGCGCTTGCCTTATCATCCGAAAGAAGGCACAGCAACGGAAGGTTTTAACTTCATCGAAGCGGTAACGGGTGAAGACCACAATGATTACTTGTGGATGAATGCAGCTTATGCCTTTGGTACACGTTTAACCAATGCTTTCGATGCACATGGTTGGTGTGCTGCGATTCGTGGTGTAGAAGGTGGTGGTTTAGTTGAAGGTTTGCCAGTGCATACTTTTAAAACCTCCGATGGGGAAGTTGTATTTAAGTGTCCAACAGAGATCGCGATCACTGATCGTCGAGAAAAAGAACTCAGTGACCTCGGTTTCATTCCACTGGTTCATTGTAAAAATACAGACTATGCCGCTTTCTTTGGCGCGCAATCGGCACAAAAACCGAAGAAATATGACAGTGATACTGCCAACGCAAACTCTGCACTTTCAAGTCAGATCCAGTACATCATGGCTGTCTCACGTATCGCACATTATTTAAAAGCAATGATGCGTGACAAAGTGGGCAGCTTTGCATCAGCAGGCAATGTTGAAGCCTTTTTGAACGAATGGCTCTCACAATATGTTTTGCTTGATGATGGTGCATCTCAAGAGGCGAAAGCACAATATCCGCTTCGTGAGGCATCAGTAAAAGTTGTAGAAGATCCTGCACAGCCAGGTCACTACAAATCTGTGGTCTTTTTAAGACCACATTTCCAGCTGGATGAGTTGTCTGTTTCTTTGCGACTCGTGACTGAACTACCGCAGTCCTCAAATTAAAAAATGAGATCAGCCAAAAGGGGAGGTTGATACTTCACAAATGTTTGCGACTAAAGATGTTTTTTAGACGATTCAATACATAGCTGAGGTGTCAACAGACCCTAAAATAACTTTAAATAAACAGAGGTAATTTTTAAATGAAAGATATATACGTTGAGTTTCGTGGCAAATACAAGGTTGATGGAGAATCTCGCGATTCAGAGCACAAAGGTTGGCTAGAAGTTAACTCTTGGTCTCACAAAATCCGTCAGCCTAAGTCTGCGACTTCAAGTAGTGTTGGGGGGCATACTGCTGAGCGTGTTGAGCACGAAGATATGATTTTCCTTAAAGATTTGGATGCAACTAGTCCTAAACTTTGGGAAGCATGTTCTGCTGGTTATACTTTTGATGAAGTACAGATTGATTTTTATCGTGCAAACGGTGATAAGCGTATCAAGTACTTACAAATCAAATTGAAGCACGTTTTAGTTTCAAGCGTAACCCCGATTGTAAATGAAGAAGGCGTTCCAACTGAACAGTTCGGTTTGAAATATGCTGCTGTTGAGTGGACATATAACCAACAAGATATTAACGGTACTGCGAAAGGTGCTGTAACTAAGAAATGGTCACTTTCTAACAATACAGCATCTTACGCTGCATAATTAGAATCGTGATTTTTCATAGAGGTTAATGATTCATTAACCTCTATTTCCCTTATCTTTCTGTTTTATCAAAAATGAATTTAGATCATTTATATCCATATGGGTTTAGGTCAACATTGTTTGATCGCTTATTGCCCGAGCACGAAGATTATTTAAGGGGATTGTCGATTCAACAATTACGGGAGTCGGTTGCTTGTGATTTGGAGGATCTACTCAATACCAGAATTGCGCAGTTTGATACTGATATGGATGAATATCCGCTCGCAAAAAAGTCTATTTTGCAATTTGGGATCATTGATTTCGTGGGACTTTCAACTGCAAACCCGTTGGATCGAGATAAGATTTGTCAGTCTATTGAGCAGTCTATTGCGGCACATGAGCCAAGGTTGCGGCAGATTAAAGTCGAGATGTTGTTAGATGGGCATAATATGGGAGCATTGTGTTTAAGCATTCAAGCTTACTTAAATATCCATCCGTTATATGAACCCGTTTTTTTTGATGCTTTATTAAAACCGACGACACAACAATATGTTATTTCTGCAAGAGCTTAGCGCGAGAGAACTGTGATAGAACAACTTTTACCGTATTATGAAAAACAATTACAAGAGTTCGGTCAACAATCTAGAGAGTTTGCGCAGAAGTATCCAAAGATTGCTCAACGATTATCACTGAACCAAGAACAAATTGATGACCCTCATATTGAGCGGTTAATTCAGGCTTTTTCATTGATTGCGGCACGAATCGATAAAAAATTAGCAGACAGCTATGACGTATTTACTTATTCGTTATTTGAGGTGATGTTCCCTCAATATCTGCGTCATTTTCCAGCCTGTACTGTGGTCAGTTTTGAAGATATTAATAAAATTAAACAACTGACATCACCACATATTATTCCTCAAAAAACGGGATTAAGATCACGTAGTTTTAAAGGCGTGCAATGTGAGTTTAATACCAGCAATGAAGTTCGTTTATTACCTATCGCATTAACGGATTTGGATTTTCAGACTTCACCCAGTACGCATATGCATCTGAATCAGAATGCAACCTTGAGTTTAAAGTTTGAGGTGTTTAATGATGCTCAGTCTTGTGTGCTTGATGAAAAACTGCCAATTTATTTAGATGCGATCTCAAATTTTCCATTACAAGTCTTGGATAGTATTTTTCAGAAAGAAACAGCTTTTTCAGTACGGATTGGATCACGTATTGTCGAGATTTCCAATCCATTTTTGGTGATGGGTTTCACTGAGCAAGAAAGTTTACTTCCTGTTGATCAACATACGCATCATGCTTATCGGTTGTTGATGGAATATTTTTGTTTTCCTGAAAAATTTAACTATCTCAATCTCGATTTAAGTCAGTTGAAAGGCATCCTACAACAACATTCAAGTTTTGAAATTTTGATTCATCTTAAACTGAATCTAAATGATCAGGCTGTGGTGCGTAATTACTCAGAATTGAATATCGCAAATTTTAAATTATTTACCACACCCGCAATTAATCTGTTTGAAAAACAGGCTGAACCACAAAAAATAGCCCATACCCAATTGCAATATCCGCTGGTGACAGATGCGCATCATCCTGAGCTATATCAGGTGTATTCAGTGATTGAAATGAATATGGTGCGGGAAAAAACCAATCAGGAACAAACCTATTTACCTGTGCTCCCTTTCTTTGCGATGAGCCATTACCATAACGATAAAGTACAGTTTTTTTATGCATTGAATTACTTTCCATCGTCCAACAAAACCATGCAGATGGGATATTCAATTGTTTCGAAGCATTTAAAACCGTATGAAATAAAATCTGATTTTATTAGTACTAAATTGTTGTGCTCAAATGGTGATTTAGCGCATGAGGCTTTGGGTCAAAGCAACAATATTTTAAATCTAAATGATAGCAGTTTGGCTCGACGTGCTTTGATTCTCAAACGTCCAACGTCTCCTTTTGAGTTTGATAAAAATAAAAATGAACAGTGGCGAATTATTTCGCATTTGTCATTGAATACTTTGGCATTGATGAAAGGGGATGCGCTGAGCCACCTCAAAGAATTGTTAGCTTTATATAATTTGCCACATTCCAAAGAAAATATTTTATTGATTGACGCATTGAAAACATTAAGTTTTTCGACGACCAATAAATTGGTCAATGCCAAACCATTTCCGATGTTTATTCGGGGAGTGAAAGTAGAGTTAGGTGTGAATCGAAGCGTCTTTAGAGGGCATAGCTTATATATTTTTAGCCAGTTACTCAGCCATATCTTTAATCTTAAAGTTCAGATCAATAGTTTTGTTGATGTGGTTGTTAAAGATAGTCTTAACCAACAGGAGATATACCAATGCGTTCAGAACGTTGGTGGCAAGACGCTTCTGTAGTTGATCAGCTCTTTAAAAAGGCGGGCACTTTTGAGTTTATTCAGTCAGCTCGGCTATTGCGGCATGTGCCTCATGCACCTGTGTCTCGAAATTGGTCAGAAGATTTTAAGTTTGAAACATCATTTAGTTTAAGTTTTCCTGCCACTGAAATTGAAGAGTTACGCTATCAAGATGAACGTATTTATTTGACAAATCTTGTTGTGGGTTTAACAGGCACACAAGGTACGCTGCCTTATACCTATACCAATAAATTAAAACAAAGTTCGAGACAGCAAAGACTCGAAGCGAAAGAGTTTTTGGGATTGTTTAATCATACTTTGACCGCGAAGTATGTTGATGCAAGCCTGACTTACAATTTACCGATCCGTTATGAAATCGAACAGGATAATCATTACCTCGATATTCTGCATGCCTTAAATGGTTATATTAGTTCCCAACATGAGCAGCAGAATTTAGACGAATATTTTGCGGAATTTGCAGGCTTGATGCAAGGACAGAACAATACTGCTCATGCATTAAAAACGGTATTAACTTGTGTGTTTAATGAGCAGGTTTGTATTCAGGAATTTGTGAAAGAAAAATTCCAGTTAGGTGACGAACAGAAGACCAGCTTGGGTGGGAAAAATCCAAGCTTGTTGGGGGTGAATACCTTTTGTGGGGATACGGTACAACAAATCGATGGCAAGATTGAAATACAAATTGGCCCATTAAAACGAGAGCAGTATTTGGCTTTTTTACCCGAACAACCATTAAATAAAAAATTGAAGCATTTGATCCAAACGTGGTGTAGCCCAACGTTGTTTATCGATGTTCGACTGATCTTGGATAAAAGTGAAATTGGCCCAATGGGTTTAAATTCGACCCATAATATTGGTTTAGGGCAAGGGGCGTTTTTAATGCCATCCACACAATTACAACATAACATCGAAACGCGTTATGCACTGTTAGGGGCGGCATAATGATCAAGAAGATTATCGCAATATTTATCACTTGTTTCATCTTGGTCGGGTTGGTTGTGATTTATTTTTGGCGTGATACCCAATATCAACCAGAATCAGGCGATCTCATCCATTATTTCTTTATATTACCTTTAATCATCACCTCAGTTTTGATTTTACCGTGGTTGATATATCTGGCTTTTCAAAAGTATAAAGATAAAAAGCAACAAGCCTTAGCCACTGAGCAAAGTCAAAATATTGAAGCTACTGAGCAAAAAGAAGTCCAAAAAAGCACTTGGTTAGAACTGAACATTTATGCGGCAGGAGCATACAGTGCTTTAGGTGAAAATGATTCAACGCTTGAGGGCATCAAGACGCTTGCGGGGCCGTTGTTGGATAGTAATTTATCGGATGCGCATGGATCGCCAGTTTTGTCTTATCGTATTGAGGCATTGGATCAGTTGCTCAGTGAAGATACAGCTTTAGATATGCAATTTGTCAGCATGCGACAGCAGCGAATCACGTTACTTATTCATCATCAAATTCAACAGCATAATGAAATGTTGAGTGCTATCTCAGATCATTTACAACGTTCTAGTTTGTTTTATGAAAGCCAGAATTTGCATGAGTACCGTATGCATCCTGCTTGGATAGATCCGACCGTGTCGAGTGATGAGGAAACTGAATTAAAACAGATTGAGCAGGTCTATCGGTTAGAGAAGCTCAACCTGCATATTATACTTTCTGAGGATGTGATTCACACTTGGAATGATCAAAGCAGTAATGACGGTATTCAAGCCATTTTCTATGATTTAGGGATCATTCCACAGAAGTTTCATATCGAATATCATTTTGTCAGCCGATCATCTGTGGATCAGTATGTGGTTGAGTTGTTTGATCGAATCCAAAAACAGCCACACGACATTTCCTTGATCATTGCAGCTGATTCTGAACTTGATCAAGAAATTATCGATGAAAAAATGTGGGGCAAAAAAGCCTACATACCTGCTGAATATGTCAGCAGTTTTTGTGTTGCACCTGCGGTGGTTGAGGTAGAACAGTTACAACCTTTAAAAACCTTAAAGCTTGTATCAAATCAAAATAATTTAAAGCAAATTTTTGATGAGCTAGATATTCATGATTTACCACAATATGAGGATGAGGCGCCTTTTGTCTTGGTGATTGAAGATGGTTCCGATGTCAAAGTTGTTAAAAAACTAACGCAGTTTTTTGCAGAGAGTCCAATTGAACCGCATCACTATCTTTATTGCCAACCGATGGCTGGGCACACTCAAAACGTCGCAAAAGTTTTTGGATTGATGTTGGGAGCACAGCTTCCAGATCCACAGGTTGCTTTTGTGTATAGCCAAGATTTAAAAGCATTTATTCAAACTTTTTCTGAGATTAAGCAAGATCAGGAAAGCGTTGCAATTGCTGATTGATTAACTTTTTAAGAATTCGAGAACTCAATGTACATCATTTTAGGTTATCTGTGGCAGTACATCACCAATCCGAAAGCAATTATTGCCTTGTCTTTATTTGTGGCACTTGTTTCTTCCTATTCGGTTATTCCACGTCATATTTTTCTGGCTTTGGCTGCAACCTATGTACTGGGTTTAATCGGCTATGGCATTTATTGGTTGATCCAAAGAAAACGCCATGCTGCACAGGGTGAAGAGTTAGCCAATGCGATTGAGCAAGAAAGTAGTGCTGAACATGGTCAACAAAAAGATAAGGCTGAATTACAGTTAATCCATCAGCAGATGAAAGAATCGATTCAGTTGATTCGTAAATCAAAATTAGGCGATAAAAAAGGCAATGCTGCGCTTTATGAATTGCCTTGGTATATGGTGATTGGTAACCCAGCGGCAGGAAAAAGTTCTGCAATTTATAACTCTGGGCTAAAGTTTCCTTTTGAAGAAACGCATCAAAGAATGGTCTCTGCAGGTCTGAGTGGCACACGTAATTGTGATTGGTTTTTCTCAACTGAAGGGATCTTACTGGATACCGCAGGACGCTATTCGGTCTATTCGGAAGATCATTCTGAATGGTTAGGCTTCCTGAATATTTTAAAGAAAAATCGCTCCAAAGCCCCTGTAAATGGCTTAATTGTGATTGTGAGTATCGCTGAATTGGTCAGTCAGAGTCCTGAAAGCTCATTGAAATTGGCCAAGAACTTACGCGCTCGTATTCAAGATTTGACCGAGAAATTAGAAGTTGTGGTTCCTGTCTATTTGATTTTCTCTAAAATGGATTTGATTGCTGGATTTACGGAGTTCTTCGATTGTTATGAATCGCAAGAATACAACCAAGCTTGGGGGGCGACTTTACCTTATGAGCAGAACTCCTCACAAAATGCCGTCGAATTATTTGATAAACATTACAGCTTGCTTTATGACGGTTTGAAAAGCGTCAGCACGACGCATTTAAGTCGTCGTCACTCGCAAAACATCTCACCAAGTGTTATGACATTCCCACTGGAGTTCAAAACATTAAAGCCTGCACTTAAGAGCTTTATTGGGACTTTATTTGAAGATAATCCATATCAGTTCCAACCGGTATTCCGTGGTTTCTATTTTACCAGTGCTTTGCAAGAGGGCGTTATTGAAAGCCCAATGACAGAGAACATTGCACAAGAGTTTCAGCTTGAGCATATCCAAAGTAGTACCCAAGAAGGCATCACACCATCAGTTGCGCCGAATCATGGTTATTTCTTACATGGATTGTTCTCGAATGTCATTTTGCGAGATAAGGATTTAGTAAAACAGCACATTAACCCTGCAAAAAAACGTCAACGCTATATCGCATTTATTGGCGCATTGGTGGGCGTTTCGCTGATATTGGGAGTATGGGTCTGGTCATATCGCAATAACCAACAATTGATCAGCGACGTACAGGCAGATTTAGATAAAGTTGTGCATTTAGAAAAGTCATCTGGTGGACAACTCTCAACGCAACTTGAAGCTTTGTTAATCTTACAAGAGCGTCTACAACAACTGGATGAGTTCGATAACAATCGCCCGCTCAAATTCAGTTTTGGTTTGTATCAAGGCAATCAATTACGTGAAAGTTTAAAAGCTGAATACTTGAAAGGTATCAAGCAGATCGTGTTGACGCCAACTCAACAAAATATCGCGCAATATTTACAACGTGTTAAAAATAATGAAACAACGTTGAAAGAAAATCATGTCAATGTCGAAATCAAGCAGGTTGCTAAAACCCAGCAGTATTTAGAGCCGTCTGATAGCAACCCGCAAGATGCTTATAACGCGCTTAAAGCTTATCTGATGATGAGCAATCCTGAATACATGGACAGTAGTCATTTGAGTGATCAAGTCTCTCGTTTTTGGCGTTCTTGGTTAGACAGTAACCGTGGACAAATGCCACGTGGCGAGATGATTCAGGATGCGGAAAAGATTCTTTCTTATGCGATGACCTTGGCCAATCAAAGTGGTTTCCCTATTTTGGAAACAGATGCACAAGTGGTTGATCAAACGCGTCAAGTATTGTTGTCTGTCGTACAAGGTATGCCAGCACGTGATCGTGTTTATAATGAAATTAAAATGCGTGCTGCAGTGCGTTTCCCAGCGGTGACCGTTGGTCAAATTGTTGGCGAGCAAAATCGAGGTATCGTGTTAGGCAGTTATGCATTGCCAGGTGTTTTCACTCAGAAAGCATGGGATGAATATGTGGAAACCGCCATCGATGATGCAGCAAACAAACCAACAGATAGCAAAGATTGGGTGTTGAATAGTCGTCAATCGGACGATCTCACGTTCTCTGGTAGCCCTGAGCAGATTCGTAAACAATTGGTGGCGTTGTATAAGCAAGAATATGTAGCAGAATGGAAAAAGTTCCTGAATGGTATTTATTATGCAAAAGCGGATCAGTTTAGCCAACAGGTCAAAAGTATTGATGTTCTAGGTGAACCACAAAACTCACCAATTCGTGTTCTATTACAACGTATTGCCATTGAAACCAATTGGGATAATCCAATTGTGCAAGCAGAACTGGCGATCCCTGAAAAAGGCTTTGTTGCGTGGTTCAAGCGTAAAGTCTTAAAAAGCTCTGACGATCAACGTACTATTCAAGCCATGAATAAAGCACAGGGTGCAATTTCGCAAGAGTACCAAATGTTCTATCAATTGGTACGTAAGCGTGATGATCTACAAGACAAATCATTATTTGATGAGTATATGAATCATCTCGCGCAGGTGCGTAGTAAGTTCAATGACCTCAAAACAGCAGGTGAGATTGGACCAAGTGCAATGGCATTGGTGAAACAGACCATTACTGATCAAACTTCTGTCTTTAACACTACCCAGAAGTATGTTGATGAGAAAATGATGGTGGGTATGAAAGAAGCCGATCAGCAAGTGGCGCAGAAATTATTGATGAGTCCGTTGACACAGGCATTTTCAAGTTTGATCCTGCCAACTCAGGATGAGTTAAATAAACTTTGGGGGATACAAGCATATCAACCGTTCCAAACCAATCTTAGTCAGAAGTATCCATTCAATTCGAGTGTAACGTTACAAGCCACCAGTAATGAAATCGGTCAGATCTTTGGTGAAACAGGCAGTATTTCTCGCTTTGTGAAAGAGGCTTTAGATCCATTTGTGATTCGCCGTGGTTATGTGTTGACTTCTAAGACGTGGAAAGATTTAGGCATCAGCCTGAATCCACAATTTGTGATGGCTTTCCAACAATATGTTGCACCGATCAATGGTATGGCAACAGGTAGTTTAGATCAGCCTGCGGCTGCGCCAGCATCGAACCAATCTAACTTCCAGTTTTATCCATTACAGAACCCACAATTCTTGTCTTATACCATTGATATTGATGGTCAACGTATGGTCTATGAAAATGGCATTCAACAATGGGTGAATTTTGTTTGGCCAAATAAAGGCGCGATTCCTGGTGCGCGTATCACTGCGATCGATCTAGAAGGACAAACGCATACTATCTTTGATGAACCTGGTGAGTATGGGATCAACCGTTTGATTGATAGTGCACAACGTAAAGAGCAAAATGGTAGCTTTGAGATGGTTTGGAAGAGCAAGGCAAATCCAGCATTATCATTGAAAGTAAACTTCCGATTAATCAGTGGCAATAGCTCAGGCAATGTTGGATCGAGTCGTGGTTATACAGGTCTAAAACTTGTGGATAAAGTGGTGACTGAGAAAGCAGTTCGCGTTGTCTCTGCTCAAATGACTCCAAACAATAGTGCAGCATCACAATCTTCTACTGTTTCGCCATCTCAAGGAGCAACACCGTAATGATTAGGATGATCACGCAGTACCGTGGGGAGGGCGTATGCAAGCAGTAAAAACCACGCCGTTATATTATGGAAAAACGCCTGCTCGAGGGGATTTTATTAAATCCAAAGGTCAATATGCGTTAATTCAGGTGCTTGATCAGTGGATCACTGAAGCACTTGAACATGCAATGCAAGCACCTGAGTTTAAGCAGCGCTATGAGGCATTGCCAGCACTTGATTTCTTTATTGCAAATCCTTCAGAATCGATGTTTCTCGTCGCAAACTTGATTGCCAGCCAAGATAGTTCAGGACGAGCGTTCCCGATGGTGTTGAGTCAATTACTAGAGATTGAACAGCCTTATCAGAATCTGTTGCTTGCACCTTATTTTTATAAGTCGGTGTTGGTGGATTTATTTCAACGAAATCGAGTATTACGCAGTATCCGCGATACGGATGTGATGTTGGATAAGCTAAACAATTTACCCAATTTAGTGCAGGTTTTTACCGCATCAGAATGCAATAGTTTTTATGAAAATCATACTTTGCATTCATTTGCCCAATTGATGAAAATCAATGTTTATCAACTTGTACAAAGTATGATTGGATTAGGGCTTTTGCTTCAACCCATCCTGAAAAATGGCACCAGTCGTCTAAATAAAGTGCTGATTTTGCCGATCAATAATCATATGTATTGCTATGAAATTGCTGCTTTTTGGGTAGGCATGATTGGACGTTTTTTAGAGAAAAGTAATGCCGAAATATTGATTGGTATCTTGCATCGGGAAGAACCGATTTTATTCATCGGTTTTCAAGGGGCAGATATCATGGCTTTAAGTGATTTGTTTACTCAGAATATGCAGAGTGATCATTGGGTATCTTTGATTCAAGCAGAATGGATTGATGCTTATCTTGAACAGAATGCAGGTCTCGCCACTTTAGAGCAATCATTGTGTCAACGTCAGTTAAGCCTTAACCAAGGTTTAAAGCTATTTCGACAAACTTTTTTAGATGAATAAATATGACAAATAATACGAAGTTTATATTGGGTGGTTGGGCCGTTGCTATATTGGGTTTAGCGTTGAGTCCTTTGACAATGGCAGCACCGATAGTGGTTGAAGGCGTTGTTCCGAATGAAGCAAGTAAACAGGCGATTTTGGTTAAAATGCAGTCGGTTTATGGTGCAGATCAAGTGGTAGACAAGATTCAGGTTCGTCCTGTTTCAGCGCCAAACGGTTGGAGTGATTCGGTGACGCGTGTCATTACACCAGATCTCAAGAAAGTGAAGCAGGGACAACTGCGGGTACAAGGGACTCAGATTGAACTGACTGGGAAAATGAGTAATCCAAATGAAATTCAACCCACAGCATCAAATTTTCAGTCTTTAGTGCAACAGCCTTATCGATTTAATGCCCAACTGTCTGTAAATCTGGCTGAGCAAAAAGTCATTGATGATGCTTTAAAAGACCGCATCATTGAGTTTGAGTCAGGTAGTGCGATTTTAACTGATGCAGGTAAACGGATTTTGGATGAAATGGCCGTTGCTTTAAATAAGGTTGGCGGTAAGCAAGTCCGAATCATTGGGCACACAGATAGCTCCGGTGATGCCAATAAAAATACGATTCTGAGTAAGGAACGTGCTGTCGCTGTACAAGATTATTTAGTGGCTAAGAATATTGCAACAGATCGTTTAAGTACGGAAGGTAAGGGTTCTAGTCAACCGATCGCTGACAATGCAACCGCAGATGGTCGCCGTAAAAATCGTCGAATTGAGTTTGAAGTACTTTAATTTTATAGCATCAAAGATGAGAGGGATGTGATTATGGCAACACCCTATATTGTGATTGGTTGTCCAACAACTGGTGGTGGGAAGGTCATTTCTGGAAATAGTAGCTTCTTGATAGAAGGTATCCCAATTGCATGTGTCGGCGATAAAGCGACTTGTCCAAAGCATCAAACGGTTTCGACGATTATTGCAGGCGATCCAAATATGCAGGTGATGGGTAAAATGGCTGCACGGGTCAATGATCCTCTGTCTTGTGGTTGTAAATTGTTGCCGAAGCAGAGTTTGGTTGTGAAAGGCTAATTCTATTTAGTTTGATTTTCCGCAAATGATCTAAAAGCAAAGCACTGGCTAATTGTGGTTTTTAGTGTATCTTTATTAGGCGCTATGTTTGTGGAAACATAGCGAAATCCGAGGAAGATTGAACATCTATGAAGATTAAAGCAGCGTGCTTTGCAACAGTACTGTTCGCAGGAAATTTATTGTTTGGTGCTAATGTATCGGCGAGCAATACGGTGACGGTATATGCTGCTGCGAGTCTGACGGATGCAATTAATGAATTAACCCAATATTATCAACATAAAAATAAAGTCAAAATAAAAACTTCTTATGCAGGTTCTGCAACATTAGCCAAACAGATTGAAGCAGGTGCGCCAGCGGACGTATTCATATCTGCGGATGTGGACTGGATGAATTATTTGCAAACAAAAAAACGAGTCACAGCAAATCATCGGGTTAATTTACTCGCAAATCGTTTGGTATTGATTAGTCCGAAAGATCGCCCAATCAATATTAAAATGCAAAATAACGTTGATCCACTCAGTGTGATTCGAGGTCGAATTTGTACAGGCGATACCAAAAGTGTGCCTGTTGGAAAATATGCAAAGCAAGCTTTAATCTCGCTGGATTGGTGGGGGCGTGTCGAGTCTCGTCTCGTTGCAACAGAAGATGTTCGTGCTGCTTTAAACTTTGTGGCGCGTGGTGAATGTCAAGCAGGCATTGTTTATGCCACTGACGCCGCGGTGACAAAGAATGTGCAGATCGCCGCCGTATTTCCTGAGAATACCCATAAACCGATTATTTATCCAGTTGGATTAGTTAGGAACAATACAGAGTCCTTAAAGTTCTATCAGTTTCTGCAAAGCCGAGAGGGAACTTCTATATTTAAAAAATATGGCTTTAGTGTACTGCCGCAATGATGCTTACACCTGAAGAGATCGAAGTCCTGAAGCTGTCATGTAAAGTGGCAGCAACTTGTCTCATTTTTAGTTTAATTCCTGCCACCTTGATTGCTTGGATATTGGCGCGAAAAGAGTTTTGGGGAAAATCACTATTAGAGACGCTGGTGTTTTTACCGTTGGTGTTGCCACCAGTAGTACCTGGTTATTTATTATTGCAAGTTTTTGGAAATAATGGGTTTTTAGGAAAATATCTTGCACCATTCGGAATAGAGTTTGCGTTTAACTGGAAGGGAGCGGTGCTTGCATCGGCAGTGATGGGTTTTCCGTTATTGGTACAATCGATACGACTCGCAATTGAACTGGTCGATCAGCGTTTAGAAATTGCGGCGAAGAGTTTGGGGGCTTCTTCATTTGGTGCATTTATGCAGGTGACTTTGCCATTGGCCAGTAGTGGGATTTTAGTCGGTAGCATTTTATGTTTTTGTCGAAGTTTAGGGGAGTTTGGTGCGACCATCACCTTTGTTGGTAACATTGCCAGTGAAACGCGGACTTTGCCCTTGGCGATGTATAGTCTCATGCAGCAACCTGATACTGAAGCAGCGGTTTGGCGCTTGATTATTTTGTCATTGACGGTTGCCTTTTTTGCCTTATGGTTTGCGCAGTGGTTCAATCGCTATCAGAAAAATAAGCGTGGGTATGCGTGATGATTGATTGTCATATTCGTTTACAACAAGGTCAATTTAGTCTTGATCAGCACTTCCAGTCCGATCATGCAGTCATTGGTTTATTTGGTGCATCGGGTTCAGGTAAAACCACGATCTTGCACAGTATCGCTGGTCTAATCACGCCGCAATCAGGCTGGATCAAGGTTCAGGATCAGATCTGGTTTGATCATGCTCAAAAGATTAATTTAACGACGCAACAACGCCGCGTCGGTTTAGTTTTTCAAGATGCACAACTGTTTCCACATAAAAATGTGATGCAAAATTTACGTTTTGGGTTTAAGCATATTCAGCCGCAGCAACGGCAGTTTGATGTTGACTATATTATTGAGTTATTAAAGCTAGGTCATTTAGTCGAGCGAATGCCGATTAAGCTTTCAGGTGGCGAGAAGCAGCGCGTTGCCTTGGGCCGAGCGTTACTTTATTCACCACATTTATTGTTATTAGATGAACCTTTATCAGCCTTGGATGCAGCGCATAAGGCTGAGATTATTCCTTTTTTTCAGCAGGTGATACAGGATATCAAAATCCCGATGCTGTATGTCAGCCATGACAAAGCGGAGATCGAGCAGCTCACAGATGTGATATGGTATTTATAAGAGATATAGCATTAATCCACACAGCGCAGATGCAAAGATCACATATAGCACATTGATCTGGAATTTAAATAATGCAATTAAAGCAGCAAGAGTCATCAGTGCAGCTTCAAAATTAAATCCTTGCTCAAAACCATTAGGCCAAAGCACATGATAGCCAAAGAACAGTGCGAGATTTAAAATCACCCCAACCACGGCTGCTGTAATTGCGGTCAGTGGAGCTGTAAATTTAAGTTGGTTATGGGTGGATTCGATGACAGGTGCGCCCGCCAAAATAAATACAAAAGAAAAGAGAAAGGTAAACCAAGTCACGATCACTGCTCCAATTGCACCCGCAAGAAATAAATGTTCAGTTCCCAATAAGGCAGTATTGAAAGCGCCAAGGAAACCAACAAAAGCCACCACCATAATCAGTGGGCCGGGGGTACTTTCACCTAATGCAAGGCCGTCAATCATTTGCGTTGGGCTGAGCCAGCCATAATTCTCGATTGCACCCTGATAGACATAAGGCAGAACTGCATAAGCGCCACCAAAGGTCAGTAAAGCAGCTTTAGTGAAAAACCATGCCATTTGGGTATAAGTATGTTGCCATCCCAATGTTAAGGACAACATTAATATCGGCACACACCATAATAATCCTGCAATGATTAAAATTTTGAGTAGATTCGCCCAACGAAAAATAGCATGATTGGGTGGCGGAGTATCATCATCAATTACCGCTGTACCATAACTTTTTGCGCTATTTGTATTCGTAGTTTGCTGAGCAAATAAGAGCGGATATTTTTTACTGGTCAGATAGCCCAATATTGCCGCACTGAGGATGATGATTGGAAAGGGAATATTAAAGAAAAATATAGCGATAAATGCTGCGCTGGCAATAAACCATAAAAACTTATTTTTTAGGGTACGATGACCGATTTTATAGGTTGCGTGGAATACGATTGCGGTGACAGCCGGTTTTATGCCGTAAAAAAGTCCTGCAATAATTGGGACATCACCAAACTGGATATAAACCCAAGAAAGTAGGATCAGAATAAATAATGAGGGCAGAAAAAACAAAATGCCTGCAACCAAACCACCGATCGTTCGATGCATGAGCCAACCAATATAGGTGGCCAATTGTTGTGCTTCTGGACCAGGAAGCAACATACAGTAATTCAGTGCATGCAAAAACCGCTTTTCTGAAATCCAACGTTTTTGCTCAACCAGTTCTTGATGCATGACTGCAATTTGACCTGCCGGGCCACCAAAACTGATAAAACCTAATTTGAGCCAAAATAAAAAAGCTTGCCAAAAGGGGATGGTTGGAGTTTCTGGTACGACATCGGGTTGTTGCATGATTGGTCTCAGCAAGCGTTGGATTTTTCTTCAGAATAAGATCACGATATTACATCATCTTGTAAGCACCGTATTTATCGAAGCGCAGTATTACTTAATTTATGCGTTTAATGATTCAAAATGATGAATTTATTAGGCCGCTTTCAGGGATTTTTCAAAGGAGTCTATTACAGTCTATTTGGATGTGCTTCATAAGTTGATAGATTTTAAATGAATATACAACGCACTTTTTCTTATTTTTAATCATAAAGCATGACGCATACCATAATCAGATATTGTTGAAAGATCATCTGATTATGGGCATTAAGAACTCCAAGCCACTTATTGTTACAGCAATCGTCCTTGTGGCGATTGTTGCTTTTATTATCTATCAAAATCAAAAAGATGCTGTGCCTATTCATTCTAAAAACAACAAGCCTGTTGTGATCGCCTATCAGACAGGCATTGATCCGACCAAGGTAGCTCAGGTCAATCGAGACTATGAGCGTGACAGTCAGCAAGCTATTCAATGGCGTAAATTTGATGCAGGTTCAGATGTGATTAATGCACTAGCATCAGGTGATGTGGTGATCGGCAATATTGGTTCAAGTCCATTTGCCGCCGCCGCGAGTCGTGATTTACCCATCGAAGTCTTTTTAGTGACTTCAAAGTTAGGTGGTTCTGAGGCTTTAGTAGTGAGTCATAAATCGGGGATTAAAGCACCACAAGATTTAGTGGGTAAGACCATTGCGGTTCCCTTTGTTTCAACCACACACTACAGCTTATTGTCTGCGTTAAAGCATTGGGATATTTCAGAGAACCAACTCAAAATTATTAATTTACGTCCACCTGAAATTACTGCGGCTTGGGAACGCGGGGATGTTGATGCCGCTTATGTCTGGGAACCTGCATTAAGCAAAATCAAAGCCAGCGGACAGGTGCTTACCGATTCAAAACAAGTCGGTGAGTGGGGCGCACCAACCTATGATCTTTGGGTGGTACGTAAAGATTTTGCTGAGAAGAATCCTGAGTTCCTCAAAGCCTTCGTAAAAACTAGCTTGAAGCAGATCGAAGCCTATAACCAAGATCCCAAAGCTTTTGAACAAAATGCGGACAATATTCAGAAAATTGCGCAACTGACGGGGTCGGATAGCAAAGATATTCCATTACTGCTTTCAGGAAATATTTATCTAGATCGTCAGCAACAACAAGCCACTTTAGCGGGTGAGTTTGCCAAAAATATTTTTGATACAGCAACTTTCTTAAATAGTCAGGGCAAAGTCGATCAAGTCAAGTCTGATTATCGAGACAATATCACCACCAACTTCTTACAGCCATAGGAGATCTAAATGAGCGTATTAGCTGCCGAGCATCTTCATTTAACTTTTCCAAAGCAGCATGTACCTGTACTTCAAGATATTAATCTCAAGATTGAAGAAGGGACTTTGACTGTTATTTTGGGTGAGTCTGGCTGTGGTAAAACAACATTGTTGAATATTTTGGCAGGTTTTCAAAAGCCAAGTTCAGGGCAAATTAAACTGGATGATGACGTAGTAACTGAACCTGATGCACGCCGCGCTGTGGTGTTTCAGGATCACGCTTTGCTGCCTTGGTTAAATGTCTCTGAAAATATTGGTTTTGCTTTGCAGCTCAAAGGCTTAAAAGCACATGAAATACAACAGCAAGTTGATACGATCCTGAAAATTGTTGGTTTGAGCCATGTTGCCAAAGCAAATATTTGGGAACTGTCAGGGGGCATGAAGCAACGTGTTGGTATTGCACGTGCTTTGATTAGCCATGCAGCTTTTATCTTGTTGGATGAACCTTTCGCAGCATTAGATGCATTTACCCGTGAAACCATGCAGCAGTTGGTTTTGGATTTATGGATTGAACAAAATAAATCATTCTTCCTGATCACACATGACATTGAAGAAGCCTTGTTACTGAGCAATCAACTGCTACTGATGACCGCACGTCCCGGCAAGATCGTGGAAACTTTAAAATTAGATTTTGCTGATCGTTATAAACGGGGAGAATCCATTCGCGCGATTAAATCCGATCCCAAGTTTATTCAATTACGTGAGCAATTGTTTGAACGGTTACGTGTACAGAAACAAGCAGTAAATGAGGTGACTGTATGACGGGTCAAGCAAAAAATACCGTCTATGAAGTTACGAAGACGGCTGAGCTGCATCCATCCGAGCCCAAGCAATCAAGTTTCGTTCTGAATGCATTAGGAGGGTTTGTAGCTCGCCGCCGTAGTTTGATTCTTAGTCTGTCCAGTGTATTGAGCGTATTGGTGATCTGGTATCTGATCACCGCATTAAACATTGTCCTAAGCTTATTTTTACCGAGTCCACAGGCGGTATGGCAGAAGTTCCTTGAAGTCAGCCAACAAGGCTTTATGCAAGCCACCTTATGGCAACATTTGGCTGCGAGTATTTCTCGTGTCTTATTGGCGCTTGTTGCAGCAATTGCGATTGGTGTGCCCCTAGGGTTGTGGATGGGGCAGAATAAATGGGTACGTGCGGTATTTGATCCGTTGGTTGAGTTATTGCGTCCGATTCCACCTTTGGCCTATTTACCTTTATTGGTGATCTGGTTCGGCATTGGTGAAACCACCAAAGTGCTTTTGATTTTCTTTTCGATCCTTGCACCCGTGATTATCAGCAGTACCCATGGCGTGTTGAGCCATCAACTTAATCGTGAGCGTGCTGCTTTATCTTTAGGCGCGAGCCAGTCACAAGTATTTTGGCATGTGATTTTACCAACGGCTTTACCTCATATTTTAACAGGAATTCGTATTGGTTTAGGTGTGGGCTGGTCAACCTTAGTGGCGTCGGAATTGGTAGCAGCAGATCGTGGTATTGGTTTTATGGTGCAGTCAGCGGCGCAATTCCTGATCACCGATACTGTGGTACTCGGCATCATTGTGATTGCCATTGTCGCCGTCAGTTTTGAATTATTCTTGCGGTGGTTACAGCAACAACTCTCGCCTTGGTATGGTCAACAGTTATAAGTGTGGATGTAAAAATGACGTTAAATATTGAAATCATTAAACCAAGCATTGGTGCAATTATTCATGATGTAGATCTAAATACGGTTGATGAAAAGACCACGCAACAGATTCAACAGGCTTTGCTTGATCATCATGTGATTTTCTTCCGTCATCAGCAGCTAGCACCGCAAGCCCAAGCTGATTTGGCACGTGGTTTTGGTTCTTTGCATATTCATCCGATTTTTCCAACGGTGGAAAATGTACCTGAAATCATTGTATTGGATAGTTGGAAACAAGACTTACGGGACAATGAACTTTGGCATACCGATGTCACGTTTAGCCAAAATCCGCCATTAGGTTGCGTCTTACAAGCCATCAAGATTCCACCTGTGGGTGGCGATACACTGTGGTCAAGTGGAGTCGCTGCATTTGCTGCACTGGATCAAGACTTACAGCAAAAGTTGCAGGGCTTAACGGCTACCCATGATATTCGTCAGTCTTTCCCGATTGAACGTTTTGCACATAATGAAGTTGAGCGTCAAAAACTGGAACAAACCTTTAAACGTAATCCTCCAGTCATTCATCCAGTGGTGAGAACGCATCCTGTCACAGGTCAGCCGATTTTATTCGTGAGTGAAGGTTTTACCACGCGTATTAATGAATTAGATGAGGCGGAAAGTGCTGAGTTGTTGCAGTATTTATTTGAGCATGCGACCAATGAGCAGTTCCATTTGCGTTGGCAGTGGCAAGCAGGTGAAGTTGCGATTTGGGATAATCGTTGCACGCAGCATAAGGCTTTATTTGATTATGGTGATGCGCATCGGATTATGCATCGAGCCACTATTAACGGTGATGTGCCGTTTTATAAAGCTGCAAGTTAAGTCTCTATTTTTTGGTTATTTAAAGCAAGCTTAGGATGCTAATGAGTCCTAAGCTTGTTTGTGCTTGAATGATAATCTGTTGAACATTTGACAAAAAATACATTTTTTTAGACAAAAATCCCTTTTTATAAAAAAATAAGTTCTCTTTAACGCTTTTGGCTACCACATAATTTTGTTTAACTTTAAACATGCTTTATAACAGACAGTTAGAAAAAGAATTTAACAAGGGAAAATACCAATGTATCAGGTTGGTTGGGATAAGCAGGAAATTCAAATAAAACCCAAAGGCTACGCCATGTTTGGTTATGGCCAATGGTCACATCGTGCTTATGAAAAGCGAACGGCTTTATATGCACGCAGTTTTAGCATTGTCGATCAGCAGCAAAATCGGCTTATTTTTTGCTGTCTCGATTTAGGCTGTATTACCCATGCGATACGTAGTCAAACGGTGACGAGACTTCAGCAAAGCTTTGGTTCAGCGTTTAATGAAAATCAATTGGTCTTGACCGCAACCCATACCCATTCAGGGCCGGGCGGCTGTGCACATGAAGCCTTGTATAACATGCCAACACCGGGTTTTGTGCCCGAACACTTAAGTGCGATTGTCGATGCGATTATTCTGAGTTTTCTGACTGCCATAGCGCAAGAACAAGAGACTGAGATTTTCCTGACCACACAGAGTTTTGCAGAAAACATACCTGTGGCATGGAATCGTTCAATTAAGGCTTATAACCGTAATCCTGATGTCATCCAATATTCAGAAACTGAAACACATTTGGCGATGAATCGTGAAATGCAACTGATCGGTTTTTATCGGGGGCAAAAATTACAATCCTTTATTTCTTTGTTTGGGGTGCACGCCACCTGTCTTGGAAATAAGCTAAAGGCACATGATGGCGACAATAAGGGCTATGCCGCTGCATTTTCAGAGCAGGCTTTGATTGATCAAGGGATTCAAAATCCTGTCACGATTTTTGCGCAAGCAACGGCAGGCGATGTTTCCCCACATTTTCATGGCAAAAACCAACTCAATATTCGCAACAAAATTAAAGGCGAACAAGAGTACCAATATGCACAACAAAATGGACGTTATCAAAGTGAATTGGCTCTGGCTGCATTTCAGCAATCTTGGCAAAAAATCACCTTACAAAAAGTAGAGGGGGAAATTGATGCAGTATTGTCTTATGTGGATTTAAGCAATATTGAAATTCCGCCTGAGTTTGCTGCTGGACAAGTCGGTGCAAAAACCAGTCAACCGTGTCATGGCGTTGCTTTTTTTGCAGGAACGCCTGTCGATGGACTCGGTGCGCCAAAGCCTTTAATCAAAGCGATGCAGTTTTTAGCCAATCAATATCGTAAACAAAAAACCAAGTATCCTTTAGCACCTGATTTTACTGCCTATCAACAACTATATGCCTCACAAGGACCTAAGCCAATTTTACTAGAAGCAGGCGAAAAAAAGATTTTAGGGCAGCCGATTGGTTTTCCGCCGAGTATGCTTGATCCGTTGATTGCAGAAATGAATCGACAAGTCAAAGTAGGGGCAATACAGCAAAGTCCTTTAGTGCCGAGTGTTGTGCCATTACAAATCATTCGATTAGGTCAGTTAGCACTTGTGTGCTGTCCGGGTGAGTTTACGACCATTGCAGGACAACGCGTTGTTCATAGTGTAAAACAAGTTTTGGCTGATCAGCCTGATATAGATCGAGTTTGGTTAAGTTCTTATTGCAATGATTATATGGGGTATGTCACCACTTATGAGGAATACCAAGAACAAGCTTATGAAGGTGGGCATACCTTATTTGGTCAATGGACACTTGCCGCTTGTCAAAGCAAATTCAAACATTTAGCAGAACAATTATTGCGAGATAAGAATAAACGTAATGATGTTCAAGGTTATGATCAAACGACGCGACCAAAGCCGATTCCAGAACAAGAACTCGCAAAGCGAACCAATCACGGTAATTTAAAAACTGCCGTAGGCCAAGGAGAGGCAGTATGAATGAATTTAGTCAGGCAACTTGGTCGAATTGGTCAGGTTTTCAAAAAGCTTATCCTGAGCAGATTTTACAACCGACCAATATTTTAGAGTTACAGCGAATTGTGCAAGATTATCCAAAAATACGGGTGGTCGGTGCAGGACATTCATTTACGCCTTTGGTCTGTACCGATGATTTGTTATTGTCTTTAGATCGTATTGCAGGTGTGGAGTCTTCAGATATTGACCGCTGTCAAAGTACCATCTATGCAGGAACACGATTATACCATTTAGACCAACACTTAAACCCGATCAATCAAGCCTTGATGAATCAGGGCGATATTGATCAGCAGAGTCTGGCAGGTGCAGTTTCAACAGGTACACATGGCACAGGCGCAGATTTGCATTGTATTTCGGCTTATGTCGAAGCCTTTGAGTTGCTGACGGCTTCAGGGGAAATCCTAAAATGTAGCCGAACAGAACATCCTGAAATTTTTGCCGCAGGACGTGTTTCCTTAGGCAGTTTAGGGATTTTGACCAAGATCACCATGCAAAATCGTCCACGATATAAGCTGAAAGAGCATATCGAACTTTGCCCCCTCGAAGATATGATGCAACATATTCAGCAATGGAAGCATCAGCATCGGCACATTGAGTGTTTTGTATTTTCCTATGAAAAACAGGTGATGTTAAAAACCTTAAATGAAACTGATGAGGAACTTTTGCCACGTAAAGAAAACTTCCCATCGGATGATACTTTGCTGACTATGTGCTCTGAGCTCACCCGATTTTTCCCGCCAATCAATCCCTATTTGCAGAAGCTTTTAGGAGTGCTGGTTAAACCAACAACTTATGTGGATTGGTCGAGTAAGATATTTCCAACGCCGCGCAATACTAAATTCAATGAAATGGAATATCAGATTCCTGTTGAGCAAGGCATCGAATGTCTAGATGAGGTTTTACATACCTTAAGAAATTATAAAGTCTCAACTTTTTTCCCACTCGAATTTCGCTTTGTCAAAGGTGATGATATTTGGCTGAGTCCTTTTTATCAGCAAGACTCGATTTCGATCTCGGTTCATCAATATCACAAACAAGATCCGCGTTCGATTTTTGATGTGGTTGAACCGATTTTGCAGAAATATAAGGGTCGTCCACATTGGGGGAAAATGCATAATATAACCACCACGCAGCTTCGTGCTTTATATCCAAAGTGGGATGATTTTATGGCTTTGCGTCAGAGACTTGATCCGCAAGCCAAGTTTTTAAATCCATATTTAGAAAAGTTGTTTTTGGGTTAAAGAGCGTTTTTATGGGCTGGAATATTTTTAGCGGAGTCATGCCGTATTCTCATCTAATTAAGGAATAAGCTTTCAGCTGGACTTATTTTGGTTTCGCCCTGAGAGGTGTTTAAAGCTCATTAAGGTGTATTTTAACTTCTTGCGCTTCGCCAACGCTACAGTCGCTTTGGCTTGCTCAGGTTGTAGATGACTTTTTCGCGTATCGAATTGTATGTAAATTTTCTTTGATTGAAAAGGATATGAAAATGTTGGATCATTATTTTAAACAACTCAATTTCAATCTAAAAAAACAGGGGGTTGTGACACCACAACTCATCGTGGATGCGGCTGCTTTAAAACAAAATATCCAACATGTACAAGTGCGTTTTTCACATGCTCAACACTTGAAAGCACGTTTGGTGGTGAAATCGCTTGCCTGTCTAGACTTATTAAAAATGTTGTCTGAACAGATCAATACGCAACGCTTTATGGTGTTTCACCAACCACATATTATTTCAATCTTAGAAAATTTTGCTGAAGCTGATATCTTATTAGGCAAGCCCATGCCAGCCCAAGCCGCGGGTTATTTTTATGAAAAGCATTCCGAATGGTCACACGCCAAGATTCAGTGGCTGATTGATACCAAACAACGCCTACAGCAGTATTTAGAAATTGCTCAGGTATATTCAATTTGCTTAAACGTGAATATTGAAATTGATGTTGGCTTACATCGAGGTGGAGTGGAATCCACCCAGCAATTGGCTGAAATATTGAAGCTGATTCAGCAATACCCACAGTATTTAAAGCTATCAGGTTTAATGGGCTACGATGCACATGTCACTAAAATTCCAGCCATCATTAAAAAGCCTGAACTTGCCTATATAGAATCACAACAGACCTATGCCAATTATCAAAATTTCATTCAAAAACAGTTCCAAACGTTATGGAGTGATGGACTTTGTTTTAATGGTGGTGGTAGTCCAACTTTCAGTTTTCATACCACTGAAAGTGTTTGCAACGACTTATCTTTTGGTTCGATGTTATTAAAACCGAGTGATTTTGACAGTGATTTTTTAAAAGCTTTGCAGCCTGCATTATGGATTGCCGCGCCCGTATTAAAAGTACTGCCTTTTACTCAGCTTCCGTCTATGTCTTTCCTCGATAAATTGCCACATAAATCTAAGGCGTTGTTTATTTATGGAGGATATTGGCTAGCAAATTATGTCTATCCAAAACAAGCACACCCACATGTTTTGTATGGACGTAGTAGCAATCAAGAGTTGGTTAATGTCCCGAAAGATTGTGATATTCAAGTAGATGATTTTGTGTTTTTAAGACCGACACAAAGCGAGGCAATTATTCCTCAGTTTTCTGAATTAAAGGTATATAAGCAGCATGTTTTTGAAAGCTGTGCGACTTTTCGAGAATAGATTCAATCCAATAAAAAACCTTGTGATTTAGCACAAGGTTTTTGAATCAGAAGATACTTTATTGCTTTATGACCAGAACTGGAATGTGTGATTCAGTCAGGACTGTACGAGCAACACTACCGAGCAATAAACGTTTTACCCCAGTACGACCATGCGAACCCATAATAATCAAATCTGCCCCAATTTCATCAGCAACAAAAAGTATGCCTTCACTGGCCGAGCCATGATAAATTTTAGTGGCAACATTGATATCATTTTGACTAAATGATTGAGCAATGTCCTGTAACTGTGTTTTTGCATGTGCCTCAGCTTGCATAAAATGCTCAGTTATCGCAGGTGCAACTTGGTAAAAGTCCACGCCCACATAAGGATCAACTGCAACCACACTCAGCACTGTGACTTTTGCACCGGATAATTTCGCCAAAGACAGTGCATGTTCAACCGCCGCATAAGAAATTGGAGAGTCGTCCACAGGGACTAAAATATTTTGATAAGACATGGTTACTCCTTATAATTTATCGTTGTGATCATTTGGGTTTGTTGAAGACCCTAATATGTTGATAACATACTTAAGCCGCCTCAAGCAAATAAAAATAGGAACCTTTGTGTTACTCAGCTTAGATGCTTTTAAACAGCAAAAATTCGACCAGATAGCAACTAAAATAATCGCCGATCCTGAAACATATTTATGTTTTGATTCGGTTTCAGATTTTTATAAGGCGACGTGGTTAAATGAATTTCCTCAAGGTACGACATGGTCGGCAACAGGCTTAGACGATGGTGCTGAACAGTTCTATGCTGTGATTGAATATGGCTATCAATATTTATCGATCAGTCGTACAACATCAGTTGCTGTAAAATTAGGCATACGAGAAAATCACAATAAGAATAACTAATCGGAGCAGTCACCAATTTTTGCTGGTTCAGACTTTGCGATTCAAATGAGAATGATATACTTCAGACGGTGATGAAATCCTAAATAAAACGAAATGGAAATTTAAAAATGGCACATCAATTTACGGTAAATGAAACAATTCATGGTGTTTCAATTGAAGACTTTTCAAGACTGGTTGCGAATACAGCTTTGCATGAAGCAGTGTGTAAACGTATTCCTGGGGAAAACTTAGAAATTATTGAATCTGCTATAAACGGTGATACTTATACGCTGCGCCGTGAATATAATCTTGATGTAAATATTCCAGATGTTGCGAAAAAGTTGTTAAAAAATGCATTCCGCTTAAAACGTTCTGATATTACCCATTTGAAAAATTTAACTTCAACGGTTGAGTTGGGTGCAAATTTACCTTTAGAAGCAAAAGGTGAGCGTAGTGTTACGGGTGACAGTGAAAAAGTAAATATCTCTTTGACTTGGACTGTAAAAGTAAAAGTGCCATTGATCGGCGGTATGCTAGAAAGACATGCTGAAGGTGAAATTCGTAAATTTAGCCAACTCGAAATTGAAATTGTTGCTGATGAATTAAAGAAAAATCTTTAATTTAACTTAGATTAGAAAAAACGCTTCGTACCATCAATACGGAGCGTTTTTTTATTTTAGCGTGAAAATGATAGAAGCCACATGAAATATCCAATACTATGTTATTTACTATTTGATCAAGAATAAGGTCATTGTTATGAGTGTGGTTTTAGCTGTAGCACAGCGCGGTGAAGATATTTTAACCCTTAAAGCTGCAACCGTTGGGGATGGAGAGTTTAATAGTGAATGGTTGATGCAACTTGCTTCAGCGATGCATGCGACCATGCTTGATCGTAATGGTGTTGGGATTGCTGCACCGCAGGTTTATATTTCAAAACGAATTATTATTGTCGCTTCTCGTCCAAATATACGCTATCCCGATGCGCCTGAAATGGATGCAGTAGTGATGGTGAATCCTGAGATTCTAGCCTTTTCTCAAGCCACTTGTTTAGGTGAAGAAGGGTGCTTGAGTGTGCCAGATCAGCGCGGGGTAGTGGAGCGAGCACAAGCGATCAAAGTACGTTATTACACTTTGCAAGGTGAGGTGGTTGAAACCACTTATGAGGGTTTTCCTGCGCGTATTGTTCAACATGAAGTTGATCATTTGGATGGTGTGTTGTTTGTGGAGCGGATGAATTAGTTTGATGTATGGCATTTTAAAACATACTTTAAGTTTACACGGTGTATGGCAACCTTTAAATTATTACAAAAGCTATAATTTCAATATTATCAGTAATCTGTACTATAAGACTTAATCTAAATTATAACTTGAAACATTCAAAGGCTAGATGACCATGAAAACTCCTCTTCCTGATTATTTGGCACATGTGATTGATGCCTGTGATATCGATAACGGTGGTCATCTAGCCGATTATATTCCTGAGTTGGCAAATGCAAATCCCAATCGTTTGGCGCTAGCTTTGTCCACAGTAGATGGTGAAATCTATTCAGTTGGGGATGATGAGATTGAATTCACAATTCAATCGATGTCTAAACCATTCACTTATGCCTATGTGCTACAACAGCTTGGCATTGACGCTGTATTAGATAAAGTTGGGGTTGAACCATCGGGTGAGGCATTTAATGAAATTTCATTGGGTAAAGATCGCCGTCCTAAAAATCCGATGATTAACTCAGGTGCAATCACCACACATTCATTGATCCCCGCTAAAGAAAATTTATCTAGCGCAGAAATTTTACGGCAATTTTTGAGTGAGCTTGCAGGACGTGAACTGCGTTTTGATGATGCTGTTTATGATTCTGAGGTGAAAACTGCATATCGCAATCTCTCAATCGGTTATATGTTGAGAACAGTCGGGATTTTGGAAACTGATCCTGTTGATATTGTGAATGGCTATATTCGTCAATGCTCGATATTGGTAACAGTCAAAGATCTGGTGCGTATGGGCAGTGTTTTTGCCAACGGGGGGATCGATCCTAAAACAGGAAAACGTTTATTGAATAGCGCTGTGGTACGACAAGTCCTGAGCGTGATGATGAGCTGTGGCATGTATGATGCAGCAGGTGACTGGCTCACGACTGTTGGAATTCCTGCCAAAAGTGGTGTCGCAGGCGGAATATTAGGTGTGTTGCCAGGTCAGGTCAGTATTGCTGTTTTTTCTCCGAAGCTCGATGAACACGGCAATAGTGTCCGTGGCATTGATATCTTGGAAAGATTATCTCGTGATATGGGTTTGCATCTGATGGAAGGCACACCTTCAGCACAGACCATTGTACAGAGTCATTATCGTACTGGGAAAAATGCATCCTTAAGTGTGTATGTGCTTCGGGGCGTTTTGAAATTTACTGAAGCAGAAATGTTATTGCGTATTTTACAAGCCGAGCCGATTGATCAAAGCACAATCGTGATTGATTTGACTCAAATTTCAATCATTCATGATGTCGGTAAACGTATGTTCCTAGAGGGAGTCGATCGTTTGATTGATGATGGGCATACCTTGCTTTTGGTCGATCCTGAACAACGTCTAGATCATGCACGAACTCATAAAGATCGTATCTTACGTGTTTATCAGAACCTTGATGATTTGATTGAGAAACAGAAAGAGCTGTGAGAAGAAAGAGCCTTAAATAGCATTCGTCTGAATTGCGGCGGTGAGGTTTGCTTAAATACAGTTTTGGCATCACGCTATACATGGATCACTTGGATGGCGTGTTGTTTGCAGAGCAGATGTCTGCTTAAAAGTGGAGATTAATGAAGCCTTATTATAAAAATTTGAAACAGCCATCCCCTGATAAATATACTAAACTCAAACAATAGAATTGATTAAACCAGATGTCGAATATATTTTCGTATTTTCTTACATCACACGTTAGGAGCGTTTCAATGAAAAAAACTTACCTCATATTAGCTTTAATTTTGTATATGTTGCTGAATCCTTTGGCTGCTTTTGCTGAGTCTATTGAATCAAATGAGGTGATGGATATTTTCATTGGGACGTTGGATGTTAAAAACAAGAAAGTGATTTTGACGCGTTGTGATATTAGTAGAAATATATATGAACTAAAAGATGCTGAATGGAGTGGTGAAAAAGCAGTTTCAAACTTTTTATCTAAGGAAAAAGATATGATAAAACCTGTATATGCTGAGGTTGTTGGAGCTTATAGAGGTGATGGGAGTAAGAATATGCTTTTAGTTGATTCAATTAGTGATGTTACAGAAAGAAAAAGTTGTCATTTAAGTGATTTATTCTAAATTCTAATCTGTATCAAGTAGTTATTTTTTTTGGAAACAGAGATTGCAATACCTTTTAGTAAAGAGGGCTGTCGTAAATCTAAAGTTGTTATTTTATTATCTGTACCTTCTCATTTTTAAAGGATGGTTAGGGAGGATTAAAAAAATATAGGTTAAATAGTTGGTATGAGTATCTCTCAACTTTTAAGGTCAGGGAGGGCTCGCTAAATTTTAAAAAACGAATTTTATTCACAGAAACAAATTTATCTGTAATTATTAAATTCTTGTATATTATAAAATAATTAGGTGATTTATGAATTTTAAATTAATAAGTATAAGTGTATTAACAGTTTTTCTTATCACTGGATGTGGTAGTGATAAGAAAGTAGGAGGTTCAGTTGAAAAAAATATACTCACAATTCAAGCTGAGGAGTTTAACGATAAAATTAAGCTAAATTTGAAAGTTGGAAATTATAGTTTAAGTGCTAAAGGAAATGACCCTGACGTAACTCTTTCTTTTTGGGAGTTTGATAAATTAAATGATTTTTTTTACGGAGATCTAAGACTTATAGCGGAAAATAAAAAAGCTAGTTTTGCTACACTTGCTTGGGGAAGTAATTACAAATATAGTTTTTTATTCTGTATCAGTTATTTGGAATGTGCCGATAATACTAGTTATAGATTTGACGAAGTTGGTCGAAAATTAAAGGTAAGTTTTAAAAAAAATTCTAATCAACTGATTAGAGATTACGTAGAGGAAGCGGAAAGAGAGAGTGCAAGAGCTATACCTGCAACTATTTCAGGTGATTTGGAATTCAAAATTCCATCTAATTGGCTAGCTTTCAATAAAAATCGATTTCCAGAAATAAAGAAAAAAGGAAGCCTAAAATTTGATGATCAAACTTATCAACTATCTGAGATAGATTCCGACGTTGTTTTCTATAGAGATGGTAGCGGTGAGTATATCAGTAGTGTAGACCATCTTAATTTTAAAAATGATGAAGAGACTATTAGTATTCATATTTACCAAGGTGTAGCAGAGAGTAATTCATTCAAGGATACACGCTTAGAAATTATTAATTATAATAAAAAAGGTAAATTAATTTTTTCCTTTGATGACTTTGTTCCAGCTTCATTTATCTCATGGACAGATAATGGAAAAATATTATCAATTAATATGGAAAACTTAAAATTGTATGATAAAGAAAGAGATATAAATAAAATATTAAATATAAATTTTGATATCCCTAGAAATATCTCTAATTTAAGCCTCAACAATGAAAATGTTCTATTATCAACCTCAAGGATTGATTTCGCTTATGTCATTAATGATCAGAAAATATATGCAATCAATTTAAAGAATTATTCTGAATCATATTTTTTAAATATAATTCAAGAGTTTAACGGAAATCTATCAATTGAAAGTGTTGATGGTGAATCAAAGATAACCTGCGGAGATCGTAATAACTCTTGTTTAGGCTTATCAATCAATTCGGATAAAAAAACTTTTAAATTTGATAATGTTAAATTAGGAAAAGATGTATTAAATGGAACGATTTACATCGCAGGAGTCCTTAATTCAAGATAAGGAAAAAAACCCCCTCAATCGAGGGGGTTTTTTATCACATAAGTTTATCCAATCGAATCATCTAAATTAGGCGCTAACCAACGCTTCGCTTCATCCAGTGTCCAACCTTTACGCTTCGCATAATCTTCAAGCTGATCTTGAGAAATCTTGCCCACGTTAAAGTATTCACTTTCAGGATGCGAATAGTAGAAACCACTGACAGAAGAAGGCGGCATCATCGCAAAGTGTTCAGTCAGTTTCGTACCGATCTTTTCTTCCGAACCTAACCAATCAAATAGCACTGCTTTCTCAGAGTGCTCTGGACAAGCAGGGTAACCCGGTGCAGGACGAATACCGACATACTTTTCTTTGATCAGTTCATCATTGTCCAAAGTCTCATCGACTTTATAGCCCCAAAACTCTTTACGGACACGCTGATGTAAATGTTCTGCAAATGCTTCAGCAAAACGATCTGCCAAAGACTGAATTAAAATTGCAGAATAGTCATCACCTTTGGCTTTATATTCATTTGCCAATTCTTCCGCACCGAAGATCGACACGGTAAAACCACCTAAATAATCTTCTGGCTGCTCAGATTGTTTAATAAAGTCAGCTAAAGACAGATTTGGTTTACCTGTGACTTTGTCAGATTGCTGGCGTACATGTTCAAAAGTATGCGTGAGTTGTTGAGCCGATTCATCAAATACACTGACCGTATCCGCACCAGTACGTTGCGCAGGGTACAAACCAAACACAGCACGTGCATCGAACAGTTTATTGTCGATCACGTCTTTTAACATCGCTTGAGCTTGGTTATATAAATCTGTTGCTGCTTCACCCACGACTTCGTCTTGTAAGATTTTCGGGAATTTTCCTGCCAAACTCCAAGAAATAAAGAATGGTGTCCAGTCGAAATACTCCACCAAGGTTGCAAGTGGGTAGTTGGTGAGAACGTGTGTGCCCAATGTATTTGGAATCGGCGGCACATAGTCTTTATCGACCTTAAAGCCATTTTTAACAGATTCTGGGTAGCTCAGTTTTGCCGCTTTAGGTTGCTTATTGGCTAAGCGCTCACGAATTTTGGCATATTCAGCACGTTGTTCTGCGATAAAACTACCACGCATTTCAGGTGAAAGTAGGGTTGTTGCAACACCCACCGCACGCGATGCATCGGCAACATAAATCACCGCATCATTTGAATATTGCGGGTCAATTTTTACTGCGGTATGGGCTTTCGATGTGGTCGCACCGCCAATCAATAGCGGAATATTAAAGCCTTTGCGCTGCATTTCTTTGGCAACAAACACCATTTCATCGAGTGACGGGGTAATCAAACCCGACAAACCGATGATGTCACATTTCTCATCAATCGCCGTTTGCAAGATTTTTTCACAAGGAACCATGACTCCAAGGTCAACGATGTCGTAGCCATTACAACCAAGTACCACACCCACGATATTTTTACCAATATCATGAACGTCGCCTTTGACGGTTGCCATCAGGACTTTACCTTTAGGCTTGCTATTTGTTTTTGCCGCCTCGATATACGGATTCAGCCATGCCACCGCTTGTTTCATCACGCGCGCAGATTTGACCACTTGTGGTAAGAACATTTTGCCCGAACCGAATAAGTCACCGACGACGTTCATACCATCCATTAATGCGCCTTCGATGACATCAAGTGGACGTTTTGCTTTTAAACGCGCTTCTTCTGTATCTTCATCAATATAGGTGGTGATGCCTTTAACAAGGGCATATTCAAGACGCTTTTCTACAGATTGATTACGCCACTCAAGGTTTTCCGCTTCACGTTGTGCACCGCCTTGACCACGGTATTTTTCAGCAACTTCAAGCAACTTTTCAGTGGCGATTTGACCCGACTCACCTTGGTTTTGATTGAGAACCACATCTTCAACTGCTGCCTTGAGGTCAGGGTCAATATCATCATAAATGGCCATTTGCCCAGCATTGACGATCCCCATGGTCATGCCTTGTTTGATGGCATGATAGAGGAATACTGAGTGAATCGCTTCACGGACAGGTTCATTCCCACGGAATGAGAATGAGACGTTAGATACACCACCTGAAATCATCGCATGGGGTAAGTTCTGTTTGATCCAACCCGTTGCTTCGATAAAGTCCACAGCATAGTTGTTGTGTTCTTCAATACCTGTTGCAATGGCAAAGACGTTCGGGTCAAAAATAATATCTTCAGCAGGGTAGCCGACTTCATTGACCAAAATGTCATAAGAGCGTTTACAGATTTCGCGTTTACGCGCAGCGGTATCTGCTTGTCCAGCTTCGTCAAAAGCCATGACAATCACAGCAGCACCATACTGGCGGCATAAGCGTGCTTTCTCGACAAACTCGTCATAACCTTCTTTTAATGAAATCGAGTTGACGACGGGTTTACCTTGTACGCATTTCAAACCTGCTTCAATGATTTCCCATTTTGATGAGTCAATCATGATCGGTACACGAGAAATATCAGGCTCAGATGCCACAAGATTCAGGAAATGCACCATCGCAGTTTGCGAATCGAGCATCCCTTCATCCATATTAATATCGATGATCTGTGCGCCTGCTACCACTTGTTGCTGAGCAACTTCTAAGGCTTCTGCAAAGTTTTCTTCACGGATTAAACGCAGGAATTTTTTTGAACCTGTGACGTTGGTACGTTCACCGACATTCACAAAGAGTGAGTCATCATAAATGTTAAATGGCTCTAAACCACTTAAACGACAGGCAGGAACGGTTTCAGGTATTTGTCGCGGTTTAATATCTTTTACGGCATTATAAATAGCGCGAATATGATCTGGTGTGGTACCACAGCATCCGCCCGTGATATTGATTAAACCACTTTCAGCAAATTCTTTGATGAATTCAGCCGTTTGTTCAGGTGTTTCATCATATTCACCAAACGCGTTTGGCAAGCCTGCATTTGGATGCGCTGAGACAAAGGTATCTGCAATATCGGCAATGGTTTTAACGTGCGGACGCATCGCATCTGCACCCAAAGCACAGTTAAAGCCGATAGAAAGTAAATCGCCGTGACGGACAGAGTTCCAGAATGCTTCGGCAGTTTGACCTGTTAAGGTACGACCAGAAGCATCGGTAATCGTGCCTGAAATCATCAATGGCAGTTCACGACCGATTTGCTTGAAGACCTCTTTGACCGCGAAGATCGCAGCCTTACAGTTTAAGGTATCAAAAACGGTTTCGATCAGGAGGATGTCTGAACCACCTTCGATCAAAGCATGGGTTGCTTCTATATAGTTTTCTTTAAGTTCATCGAAAGTAATGTTACGAAACGCAGGATCATTTACATTTGGCGAAATTGAACAGGTGCGTGATGTTGGCCCCAATACACCAGCCACAAAGCGTGGTTTATCTGGCGTTGAGTATTTATCACAGGCAGCTCTGGCTAAACGCGCAGCTTCACGGTTGATCTCTGGAACCAAATCTTCCATGTGGTAATCGGACATTGAGACGCGAGTACCATTGAAGCTGTTGGTTTCGATAATGTCAGCACCAGCATCCAAATACGCTTCATGAATGCTTTGAATAATTTGTGGTTGTGTTAAAACCAATAAATCATTATTACCTTTAAGGTCCGATGCCCAGTCTGCAAAACGTTCCCCACGATAATCTTCTTCTTCTAATTTATGGCGTTGAATCATAGTTCCCATCGCACCATCAATGATCAGGATGCGCTGGGCGAGAAGTGATTTTAGGGTGGCAAGTGTGGACATAAGGAACCCCAGTATATGATGAAGATAAAAAGCAGGGGCATTGTAACAGAAGCCGTATCAATGCGTATATTTTCAGTACAGTAGAGTGATGATCTGTCAGTTCACATTAAAAATGTCTTCAACGTTTCATTAAACTGCAATAATTAAAAGTAATAATGTTTAAAAATAAAACAGTGTCCTGAAATATGACAATAACATGTCAACTTTCGTAGCATTTGTTGCAAAATCAGACAAACAGTTTTTAAAGTGTTTTTGTTTTATTAATTGTTTGTTTTTATTGGTTTTAATAAAGTAATAAGGTGGATTTGTCGCCAAAAAACATGAAAAATTGATGTAAAAGTATGAAATTTTGGCTTCATATGGCATTCCTTTGTCATATAATTGTCATAATTTAATTAAACAATACGGGGGATTTCATCATCCTCTGTCCGTCTACATGAATTCTAATCTTCCCCCTGCTTCGGATTCACCACTTGCCAACCCAGCGGCAAAATCAACGAATGTACATGTACCAACACCGAAATTTTTTATGCCGGTGTTTTTGACGATTATTGTTGCAACACTTATTTATATCGGTTTTCAGGTGAGTGCTGACTTAGCACATGTTCCTGCTTTAAGTTTATATTCTGTCATTTTATTATCAACGGCTCTTTTTATTGCTTTGGCTTTCGAGTTTGTAAATGGTTTCCATGATACTGCCAATGCGGTAGCGACGGTCATTTATACCAATGCACTTCCTGCACCTGTAGCGGTGATGTGGGCGGGCTTCTGTAACTTCTTAGGGGTTATGGTTGCCAGTGGTGCAGTTGCATACGGTATTATTGCATTGCTTCCTGTTGAAATGATTATGAATGTAGGCAGTGGTGCAGGCTTTGCGATGGTATTTGCATTGCTGATTGCAGCGATTGTGTGGAATCTGGGAACATGGTTTCTCGGTATTCCTGCTTCTAGCTCACATACATTGATTGGCTCAATTTTGGGTGTGGGGATTATGAACCACTTGCTCAATGCTTCAACTGGTGCGACCAGTGGCATTGACATGGATCAAGTGCTTAAAGTTGGTAAGGCTCTACTGTTCTCGCCAATGATTGGTTTCGCTTTCGCTGCGGTTCTATTCTTGTTGGTTAAGAAGATATTTAAAAACCAAATGGAGTTGTTCCAACCACCTGTTGGCAATAAGCCACCACCGCCGTTAATTCGCGGTATCTTGATTTTCACTTGTACTGGGGTCAGTTTTGCTCACGGTTCAAATGATGGTCAAAAGGGAATGGGCTTAATCATGTTGATCTTGATTGGCTTGGTTCCATTGGCATATTCATTAAATAAAAATTTAGATGAAAAACATTTACAGTCATTTGAACAATTGTCTTCTCAAACGGCTTTGGTTTTAAATGTTGATCGACAAGATTATTCTGATGAAAAAGCGCGTGAAGTGCTGACCACCTATATTCAAACCAAAGAACAAACGCCAGAAGTTATACCTGCATTGGCAAGTATCACCAATCATTTAGGCGAGAAAGTTGCAGCTTATGGTGACCTCAAAAGCATTCCAGAAGAAGGTGTGGCAGAGTTACGTAATGACATGTACTTGAGTACGACTGCTTTTAAACGTCTAGACAAAGCTGAAGCATTGCCAGTGATGAATGATGAACAAAAGAAAGTGGTGAAAGAGTATCGCAGCAATATGGATTCATTCTTACAATACATTCCAACTTGGGTAAAAGTGGCAGTGGCACTTGCGCTTGGTCTCGGTACCATGGTGGGCTGGAAACGTATTGTAGTGACTGTCGGTGAACGTATTGGTAAGAATCACATGACCTATGGTCAAGGGATGTCTGCTGAGCTTGTTGCGATGAGTACGATTGCGGCGGCTGATGGTTTTGGTATGCCAGTTTCTACAACGCATGTTTTAAACAGTGCGGTTGCGGGTACCATGGTTGCGAATAAGTCAGGCTTGAACTTTGCCACAGTCAGAACGATTCTATCTGCATGGGTATTTACTTTACCAGCAACGATCTGTTTATCAGGTGGCCTATACTGGTTATTCCTACAGTTTGTTTCTTGATTTAACGATTCGATTTTAGATGTTAAAAGCTTTGCTTCGGCAAGGCTTTTTTGTTTTTTAAATGGCTCTCTTGCTTAAATCTGTTCTTAACGGCATATTCAAGCCTATAATTTATAAATGAATAAGCTTGTAATGCTTGTACTGTTCATCATTTTTCTAGAATTAAGTTTTGGTTAATCAGCAAATATAATGATGAGGCTCAATGCTATGCTGAACCAAACAGTAAGTGAGAGAACCACTTTGAAATAGTTCTTCAGCGCAGTAAAGCGTTTTAAAGTTGACAAGCATATGGCGTATAAGGGGAATGGAAATGTATTTTTTATCTAGAATCTGGGCTGAATTACGCGCTGTTTTTTATACGATCCTATTGGTTTTGGGCTCATCATCACTCTATGCCAAAACACCCACGTTTCAGGATTATCCTGCAAAAAAGTACGCAGGAGGAAATTACCCCTTAAAACTCAATCCACATAGCCAAAAATACCGCACTTTATTTAAAGAGATGTCCAAACAAAAACCAAATTTTGCAGGGCACTATGTTATGGAAACGGTTGGTTGCGGTGGGGGATGCAGCTTTGCTTTAGCCTATAATGCCAAAACAGGGCAGAGCTTTATGTTGCCTGATACCTTTGCTGATTGTTATAGTGAACAGAAAGGCTTTACTCAAAATGATATTGTTTACCAAAAAGACAGTCGTTTGGTCATGGCTGTGGGGAGTCGTTTTGGTAATCAAGAAATTTGTGAAACCGTGTATTACCAAGTGGATAATGATCGTTTTCAACAAATTTCAAAACAATTGAGATAAGAAGCAAGATACTTGTATAGAAAGGAATACGTTGCTTTTGGCTGAGTATGTTCTATCTTCTTTTAGATTAAAATGGGCAAAAAAATGGCTACTCTAAAGTAGCCATTTTTTATTTATTAGGTTTTAAGCTTGTTGAATGCCTGCAACAACCCAATCTTGTTGTGAGCCAGCAGGTTTAACAAAGTGCCAAATTTCAGTAAATGGCTGTGGCAAGCTATTCAGATCTTCGCTCACAGTACCCGTAAAACGAACGCTGACAACGTATTGACCATTTTCAGTTGAACTTTCGACCACCATTGCATTGAGGTTGCTAAATTCAGCCACATCTTGATCTTGGTTGGCCATAATGTCGCTATACATCGAGTTGTAAAGCTCTGGTGATAAATAACGACGAATTTCTTCGATATTATTTGCGTTGTTCACTGATTGGATGTGGTTAAAGCGTTGACGTGCAGTACGCAAGAATGCCGCCGGTTCAGTACCATCTGGCAGTTGATTGCCATTGCTGGTCGAAGCACTACCAAATGGTGCTTGAGTTGGAGCATTGCCGAAAGGTGCTTGAGTCGCAGCACCACCACCAACTGATTGACCAAAGATATTGGTGTTGTCACCTGTTTGGCGAGCAGTTGGTTGTGATGTTGTTTGACGATTAAAATTATTTCGACCGCTATTGTTCGGAGCGTACGGATTATCTGCTGCTAATTTTTTTTTTGCGCCTAATCTGCGGAACACAAAGAAGGCGGCGGCGGCTGCAAGTAGAACCCAAATCCAACTAGGAAGCCCTTGTTTCTCCTCCTCGGCTGCAACAGCTTGTTGTTCTGTTTGAGCTGGATCTTTATCATCTGCCATTGCGTTTGCTGCAACGGCACCTAATGCTGCGCCAGCGACACCTGCGGCAACCATACCACCGACACCAGGACCTGCTTTTTGAGGTGCAGCAGTCGGAGCGGCTTGTTGTTGTGCTGGTGGAGTCGCTTGGCGAGGTTGTTGATAAGACTGGCTAGATGAGTTAGATCTGCTCATACCATGACTCTTTCCGCCGCCTGCACGTTTCGCTTCTGCGAGTGGTGCAGCAACCAAGGTTGCCATTAATAAAGCGGCCATCAAGCCACGCTGGTGTACTTGCATCGAAAATCCCTATTTAGTTCCAATTAGTAAGTGTATTTATGCAGGCATTTGCACTGAATTTCAACTAGAAAAGCATTTTTTTTATGACAATTCATCACTGAGCTGCATTGCTTCCGTTAATGCCTCATGTAATCGTGCTACAGCAATCACTTGAACACCTTCGATTGGTTTTTGTGGTGCATTGCCTCGAGGTAAAATCACATATTTAAAACCATGTTTAGCGGCTTCTTTTAAACGTTCCTGACCATTTGGAACGGGGCGGATTTCACCTGATAGCCCAACTTCGCCAAAAACAGCCAATTGTTGAGGTAAGGCTTTGCCACGTAAGCTGGATGCGCAGGCAAGTAGAACCGCAAGGTCAGAACCTGTCTCGGTGATTTTTAAACCACCGACCACATTGATATAAACATCTTGACCAGCAGTTTGAACCCCGCCGTGTCGATGCATGACTGCAAGCAACATATTTAAACGGTTTTGTTCTAAACCCAGTGCGACACGACGAGGTTGACCATGTGCATCATCGACTAAGGCTTGAACTTCAACTAGGAGAGGGCGAGTACCTTCACGGCTGATCATTACAATTGAACCCGGAATGGCTTCATCATAACGACTCAGGAAAATTGCGGATGGATTGGCGACTTCACGTAGACCTTTATCGGTCATTGCAAAGACCCCAAGTTCGTTGACTGCACCAAAACGGTTCTTGACTGCACGAATCATGCGATAACGTGAGTCAGATTGACCTTCAAAATAGAGCACGCAATCGACCATGTGTTCCAAAACACGAGGACCAGCCAGTGCACCTTCTTTGGTGACATGACCTACGAGAAACAAAGCAGTGCCGCTATTTTTGGCGTAACGGGTGAGTAATGCAGCGGATTCTCGAATTTGTGAGACGCCACCAGGTGCTGATTGTAAGGTTTCGGTATATAAGGTTTGAATGGAGTCCAATATGGCAACAGCAGGACGCACTTGTGCTAAAACATCACAGATACGTTCAACACAGGTTTCAGCCATGACTTTGAGTTGATCGGTAGGCAAATCTAAACGTTGTGCCCGCAATGCAACTTGAGAAAGTGATTCTTCGCCAGTGATATAGAGTGCTGAGCTTTTTTTGCTGGCCATGTGGGTGGCAGTTTGCAGCAAGATTGTAGACTTACCAATCCCCGGATCGCCACCAATCAAGACCACTGATCCTGTGACTAAGCCACCACCTAAAACACGGTCAAACTCACTCACCCCTGTGGCTAAGCGGGTTTCATTGGAAACGGAGACTTGATTTAATGTGGTAATGCTTGCTGCTTGACCTGCATATCCACCGCCCATTTTGGGTTGACTACGATGAGTGACGCTCGGTTCTATGCGGATTTCAGTGAGACAATTCCATTCACCGCATTCGGTACATTGCCCAGCCCATTTCGGATGATCTGCGCCACATTGTTCACAACGGTAAATAGTTTTAATTTTTGCCATATTTAAAATTGAAAATTTTCTGTAAATTAGTTAAAAAGTAAAGTAATTACGAAAACATTGCGCCAATCGTATTTCTCTTAATAAGGATGAAGAGAAAAGGGCGATTTTCGTAACTCACTGGTTAAAGGGAAGTGCTCAGCAAAATAACATGATATAAGACTTTTACAAGTAAGATACAGTGTGTTTTTGAGTTAATATACTTGTTCAGTTCACTTTTTCCATGGACGGTTTTGAGCATTTGTTCAATTCTTGGCATGATACTCCGGTTGATTGGCATAGATATTGCTGATGCTCAAGCAAATGGAAATATAACGGTTGTTATATTTCCAATTTTAATAAAAAAGGTTGATATATATGAGTGCAGCAGAAATTGTTAATTGGGTAAATGGCATTATCTGGAGCCCCGCGCTAATCTATTTATGTTTAGGTGCAGGTTTATTTTTCTCTATTCTTACGCGTTTTGTCCAAGTACGACAGCTTAAGGAGATGGGAAGGCTATTAATTAAAGGAACATCCTCTTCACAGGGTATTTCATCATTTCAGGCGTTATCCGTTTCACTTTCTGGTCGTGTTGGTGTAGGTAACATTGCTGGGGTTGCCGCAGCGATTGGTTTTGGTGGTCCGGGTGCTGTATTTTGGATGTGGGTGGTTGCATTTTTAGGTGCAAGTACCGCTTATGTCGAATCGACTTTAGGTCAAATTTATAAAGTTGAATATCAAGGACAGTATCGTGGTGGTCCCGCTTTTTATTTTGATAAAGGTTTAGGGCAGCGCTGGTTAGGTGTTCTCTTTGCGATTGCTGCAATTATTTCCTGTGGTTTGTTCTTGCCGGGCATTCAAGCGAATGCAGTCGGAAATGCATTTACGCAAATTACAGGTGACGGTGCCATTGTTTTTGGCAATGTCGGTGCTTATAAGTTGTTGGCACTTGTTATCATTGTCACGTTATTATCTGTCATTATTTTTGGTGGTATTAAACGTATCGCTCGATTTGCTCAGTTTGTTGTACCATTTATGGCACTGGGCTACATTATCATGGCGTTGGTGATCATTTTTATGAACATTCAGGAACTTCCGGGTGTGGTTAAAATGATTTTTGCTGATGCTTTTTCACCAATGGCAGGTATCGGTGCTGCGATTGGTTGGGGAGTAAAACGTGGTGTTTACTCAAATGAAGCAGGCCAAGGTACAGGCCCTCATGCAGCAGCGGCGGCTGAAGTTCAACATCCAGCACAACAAGGTTTAGTACAGTCTTTCTCTGTCTATGTTGATACTTTATTTGTTTGTTCAGCGACCGCGTTCATGATCTTGATTACGGGGATGTATAACGTTCAAGGTACTTTAGAAGCAGGTCAATTTATTGTGCAAAATGTCGGTGCTTCTGTTGAAATTGGTTCACCAGCATTCACTCAAATGGCTGTAAGTACGGTCTTTGGTGGTTTTGGTCAAATCTTTGTCGCACTCGCGGTTTTCTTCTTTGCTTTCACGACAATTATTGCCTACTACTATATTGCTGAAACCAATATTACTTATCTCAGCTATATCACCAAAACACCTTCATTAATGTTCCTGACTAAGTGTTTCATTCTTTCAGCCGTTATTTATGGTGTGATTAGTGCGACGGGTTATATTTGGGGAATTGGTGATATCGGTGTTGGTCTAATGGCATGGATTAATATCATTGGTATTATCATGACCTATTTTATTTGGAAACCAACCATCAAGGCACTCAACGATTACGAGCAACAACAAAAAGCAGGCGTGACGAAGTTTACTTTTGATCCAGTCAAACTCGGAATCCGTAATGCAACATTCTGGGAAGATCGTTTGAAGAAAGAAAAAGAACAAGAACAAAAAAAATGATCTAGTTTTCTCTAGTTAAGTATCGCCCAACATAAAAAAACAGCCCCAGTGGCTGTTTTTTTATGTTTAGACTTTAGCCTATCGATTGATCACGCTATACTGCTGCGAATTGTAAAAGTTAGGTGCTCAGATGCGTCCAGTCATTTGTTCTATCAGTGTGTTGTTGAGTTGTGTTGTATTAAGCGCATGTGGTCAGTCGGGTGCATTGCAACTTCCTTCTGATCCAAATCATGATAAGCGTGCAAAATACCTGCTTTATAAAAATGAAGCATCTACAGCCAAAGTATCATCTGATCTAAATAAGGATGAAGCGAAAGTGGAAAGCCAAGCAACATTATCAACGACTGAATCACAACCAACGTCACCTTAAGTTTGTAAACAAGGACATTTTCATGAGTTTCACGCGCATTAATGGAGTATTGCATGCTGAGCAATGTTCATTGGATCAGCTCGCACAGCAATTCGGCACACCTTTATATGTTTATTCAAAAGCGACTTTGGAGAAGCATTATTTGGATATGCATCGTGCTTTTGATTTTATTGATCATCAAATCTGTTTTGCGGTGAAGTCAAACTCAAATATCGCTGTTCTGAATGTCTTGGCAAAACTTGGTGCTGGTTTTGATATCGTGACGGGCGGTGAGTTGGCGCGTGTGCTTGCAGCAGGCGGTGAGCCATCAAAAATCGTATTCTCTGGTTTAGGTAAATCTGAAGCGGATATTGAAAAAGCTTTAAATGTCGGTATCGCGTGCTTCAATGTTGAATCTTATGCCGAGCTTGATCGGATTCAAAAAGTTGCGGCTAAATTAGGGAAAAAAGCCCCGATTTCTTTGCGTGTCAATCCTGATGTCGATGCTAAAACCCATCCTTATATTTCAACGGGTTTGAAAGAAAATAAGTTTGGTATTCCGAGCGATACTGTAAATGAAACTTATCAATATGCAGCATCACTTCCGAACTTAGAGATCGTCGGGATTGATTGTCATATCGGTTCTCAATTGACTGAGACCAAGCCTTTTGTGGATGCACTTGATCGTGTGATGTTGATGATCGAGCAGTTGAAAAGCCTAGGTATCACCCTAAAACATATTGATATTGGTGGCGGTTTAGGTGTTTGTTATAAAGATGAAATACCGCCTACTGTTGCAGAATATGCCAATGCACTGCGACCTGCTTTAGAAAAGCTCGGTTTAAAAGTATATATGGAGCCGGGTCGTAGTATTTCTGCCAATGCTGGTGCATTACTGACTAAAGTTGATTTACTCAAACCAACCAATCATCGCAATTTCGCCATCATTGATGCGGCAATGAATGATTTAATTCGACCAGCTTTGTATGAAGCATGGATGGATATTCAATCCGTAAACCCGAATGCCGATGTTGAAACTAAAACTTGGGATTTAGTGGGTGCCATTTGTGAAACAGGCGATTTTCTAGGTAAAGAGCGTGATTTGGCATTGCAGGAAAATGATGTATTAGCGGTATTAGGTGCTGGCGCATACGGTTTCGTAATGAGCTCAAACTACAATACCCGCGGTCGTGCTGCTGAAGTTATGGTCAATGGTGATCAAGCCTATTTAATTCGTGAACGTGAAACAATAGAATCACTCTGGGAAAAAGAGCATTTGTTGCCTCAGGAGTAAATCGGGATGTATTTAGAATTCACCAAAATGCATGGTCTGGGCAATGACTTTATGGTTGTTGACCTGATTACCCAGCGCGCTTATTTAGATACCGTGACGATCCAACGTTTGGCCGATCGTCATTTTGGTGTGGGTTTTGATCAACTTTTGATTGTTGAGCCACCTGATTTTCCAGATGTGGATTTTAAGTATCGTATTTTTAATGCGGATGGTTCTGAAGTCGAGCAGTGTGGTAATGGTGTACGTTGCTTTGCACGCTTTGTGCATGAACGTCGATTAACCACGAAAACCAAAATCCGTGTGCAGACCAAAGCGGGTATTGTTGAGCCTGAGCTGGGTGCAAATGGTTTGGTTCGTGTGAATATGGGCTATCCGAAGTTTCTACCACAAGAGATCCCATTTTTAACTGATGCACATGAAGATGCTGAAGGTCTTTATGCACTTGGTTTAGCCAACGATAAAAGTATCAACATTGATGTGGTGAATATGGGTAATCCCCATGCCGTAACCATTGTTCCTGATGTGCTGACTGCTGATGTTGCAGGGATGGGGCCTCAAGTCGAATCTCATGTTCGCTTTCCACAACGTGTCAATGCAGGGTTTATGCAAATCTTGGATGAAAAACACGTGCGTTTACGTGTGTTTGAACGTGGAGTAGGTGAAACTTTAGCGTGCGGAACAGGGGCGTGTGCAGCAGCGGTGAGTGGTATGCGCCGTGGTCTACTTGCCAGTGAAGTTGAGGTTCAGCTTGCGGGTGGGAAGTTACATATCGCGTGGCGTGAAGGAGATGTGGTTTGGATGACAGGTCCAACCACACATGTCTATGATGCACGGTTAGATTTAAGATATTTTCAAGGTTAACCAAAAAAGAGCACCAGATGATGGTGCTTTTTTGTTTTAGGCTCATACAAAGTTGCTTATGAATAAAATTATCTTTTTGCCTGGTGCTTCTGGTGATCTGAGCTTTTGGCAGCCTGTTCGTGACTTATTGCCATCCACTTATACTAAAGAAATTATCAGTTATCCGGGATTTGGCAGTGTTGAAGCGAATCATGACTTAACAAGTTTTGATGAACTGATTGATTATGTCGTTGGTCAAATACAACAAGAATGTATCATCGTTGCTCAATCAATGGGTGGTATTTTTGCTGTGGCTGCGGCATTATCAAAACCTGAACTGGTAAAAGGATTGGTTTTGGTTGCGACATCTGGTGGAATTTCACTGGAACCTTTTGATGTACAAGATTGGAGAGAAGGATATCGTCAGCATTATTTACAATATCCTGATTGGTTTGTGACCACCAATATCAACTTTGAAGCTGAATTGGGTTCAATCAAAAACGACGTATTGTTGTTGTGGGGAGACCAAGATCCATTAAGTCCCCCTGTTGTTGGAGAGTACTTAAGTCAGCGTTTTTCACATGCTGAATTACATGTCATTCAGGGCGGTGATCACCAGTTTGCGCATACACATGCACAAATTGCTGCTGAGCACATCAACAACTACCTAAACAGAATTTTGTAGTTTTAACGTTTGCTGAATGCAAGTTTCAGTGCAAATAGAATAAAAATACTGCCTGTGATTCGATCCATGTAGCGAATAAATTTTGGCTGTTTTAAGTAATGTGATACGGATTGCATGGCAGAAATTAGAAACACAGACCAGATAAACCCGATGAACACATGAATCATGACCAGTCCCATCGTCCACGCAATCGGTGAGGCAGAATGTGGAATAAATTGAGGGAGAAATGAAATATAAAAAATACCAACTTTGGGATTAAGCAAATTTCCAAAAAATCCTTTGATAAACCAATTTTGATTCGATCCAGAATTCGCTGTACTTGCAAGTTCTGCTCTAGGTTTGAAGATCATATTGAGTCCAAGCCATGCGAGATAAGCGGCACCGATCCATTTTAAAACATCAAAGGCTAGATCGGAGGTCATCAACAAAGCCCCTAAACCACAAGCGACGATGACACCCCAAGCAATACAACCCAAATTAATCCCTAAAGCTGCTTGAAATGCTTTTGCTTTACCTTCGAGTGTCGCTGTACGAATAATCAAGGTCGTATCGAGACCCGGAGTAATGGTGAGTAATGTAATAGCGATCAGATAAGGGATTAGAATTGTTGTCATTATGCTAAGCTTAAAATCTAAAACTTGAAATTTATTGTATTACAACCCTGAGCAAGAACAAAGCACTGCTTTGATCGCAGCGCAAAGCGAAGCTCGAGGACAGGGATATTTTACTTGCGGAACGTTGTTCCTCATACTACGTTATCTTGCGAAACAGTGTTTCTCATCATTTAGAATGACTAAATTTCGAAAAACATGCCTTGTACCATCTAAAAAATCTTGCGCCAAAAATGGCTCATGTCGCAATGAGAGCTATAGCGCGTAAGGTGAAATGTCAACAGACCCTAATACATCAGCATAAAAAAATTGTTAGACTGTAGGCGTGATGAATTCAATAACATGGAGAGCTATTTGGAAACCCCTGCAAAACTGCTTTCTATGTGGCTAAAAGAACGTATGATTCAAAATCAGTCCGAGCATACCATTACGGCTTATCGGCGTGATTTAACCGATTTTTTTCAATTTTGTGAACATAAACAACTTCAGTTACAAGATGTTGAGGCATCCGATCTCAGACAGTATTTGGCTGAGCGAGTTGAACGAGATCAACTTGGTGCAAGTAGTTTGCAACGGCATTTGACTTCAATTCGCCAATTCATGAAATGGGCGGAACAGGAGCAATATTTAGTACAAAATCCATCAGAAGATTTTAAATTGAAACGCCAATCTCGACCTTTACCCGGTCTGATTGATATTGAAACTGTCAATCAAATCTTAGACCAAACAGCGCCTGAAAAACCGATTGATCAACAATTGTGGTTGCGGGATAAAGCAATATTGGAACTGCTCTATTCTAGTGGTTTACGTTTGGCTGAGTTGCAAGGCTTGACCATTAAAGATATTGATTTCAATCGACAGTTATTAAGAATTACAGGTAAAGGTAATAAAACACGTATTGTTCCTTTTGGGGCTAAAGCTAAGGAAAGTTTGATTGAATGGCTTAAAGTCTATCGGATTTGGGCGGGGCAATTTACTGCAGATTCAGCGGTATTTATTACCCAACGTGGTCAAATATTAAAACCACGGCAAATTGAAAACAGAGTAAAGCTGCAAGCGCAAAGAGCTGGAGTCGATGTCGATTTACATCCGCATTTATTAAGACATTGTTTTGCCAGCCATATGCTCTCTGCCAGTGGGGATTTACGTTCTGTACAAGAGATGTTAGGGCATAGTAATCTTTCAACGACCCAAATCTATACGCATGTGGACTTTGATCAACTCGCAAAAGTATATGACCAAGCCCATCCAAGAGCGCAGAAAAATGAGCATTAAACAACAATTTAATCTATCGCTAGATCATGATGCATTTATACAATGTAGCACTTGGATTGAAACGATTTTGCAGGAATATCGAACGGTTATTCAGCTAGATTATCAAGGCTATCTTAATCATTGTAAGCGTGTTGCAGCATGTTGTTTGAGTTTAAGCCAAGATAATCGGAGTGACACAATTTATAAAATAGCGATCGCTGTGGCTTTTCACGATATTGGTATTTGGACTGCGAAAACGATTGACTATATCTCACCATCAGTTGAACAAATGCATCAATATCTTGTTGCACATCAGCGCTTAGATTGGGAGCAAGAAATCACATTGATGATTACAGAGCATCATAAGTTAACCAAAGCAGAATCTTCCGAATACCCACTGGTTGAATACTTTAGACAAGCCGATTATGCAGATTTTTCATTAGGTTTGTTGCGTTCAAATATTCCAATGCGCGAGTTTAAAAAATTAACCAAACAGTTTCCAAACTCTGGGTTTCACAAGACTTTGATTTGTTTGGGTATGAAGCGTTTATTGCAAAAACCGTGGAGCCCGTTACCGATGTTTAAATGGTAAATTCAGTCGTTAACACCACGCTATAAGGCTGAAGCGATATATTATGTTGCAAAATTGAGTGTTTAATAGTCGATAGTTTTCAACTTTGTCATGAAAATTTGTTTAATTGGTATTCTTACTTTATTGCCAAGTTTTTGCAAAATAGATGCAATCGCTAAACTCACTGACCATGATCGCTTGCGGATCTTGTTTATTCGATAAAATATATCGATTCGAGGTCGTTGAATTTATAAATTATAATAAAAATCAAAATGTAATATTAATGTTAATCAAACCCCAACTTTATATGCTGAATAGGTGTTTTAAATTTGTGAACTGGGCATTTCATCTTTTTTCTGGTCGTAGCGGAAATTGTGACTTGACCAAAATGCCAAATACATTGCAAGATAGGGCACCTAAAAAGTTTCGATCGAAGAGTTAGAATGCTCTTTACTACATTTACTTGTTTAGAACAGCCGAGGATTACATGAAGGCTCTTGTTGCTGTAAAACGTGTGGTTGATGCCAACGTTAAAGTTCGTGTTAAACCGGACAATAGTGGGGTTGACCTTACCAACGTTAAGATGTCAATTAACCCATTCTGTGAAATCGCAGTGGAAGAAGCGGTTCGCTTAAAAGAAAAAGGAACGGTTTCAGAAATCGTTGTTGTTTCAGTGGGTTCTAAAGACGCTCAAGAACAAATTCGTTCTGCAATGGCTTTAGGTGCTGACCGCGGTATTTTAGTTGAAACTGCTGATGAAGTCGGCGCTTTAGAAGTTGCTAAAATCTTAAAAGGCGTTGTTGATGCTGAAAAACCAGAACTTATCCTTCTAGGTAAACAAGCGATTGATGATGACTCTAACCAAGTAGGTCAAATGCTTGGCGCTTTACTTGGTGCTGGTCAAGGTACTTTCGCATCTGAAGTTAAAGTTGATGGTGGAAAGGTTCAAGTAACGCGTGAAATCGACGGTGGTTTACAAACTGTTGAGCTTGGTCTTCCTGCAATCATTACAACTGACTTGCGTTTGAATGAGCCACGTTATGCTGCGCTTCCAAACATTATGAAAGCTCGTAAAAAGCCGCTTGATGTTAAATCACCTGCTGATTATGGCGTTTCAACTGGTACTAAGCTTAAAACAATTAAAGTTGAAGCACCTGCTGAACGTAAAGCTGGCGTGCAAGTGAAGTCTGTAGACGAGCTTGTAGAAAAATTGAAAAATGAAGCGAAAGTGATCTAATACAGAAGGATAAAATCATGAGTATTTTAGTTATCGCTGATCACAACAACCAGACACTTAACGGTGCAACTTTAAACGTTGTTGCGGCAGCTCAAAAAATCGGTGGTGATATTACTGTATTAGTAGCGGGTTCAGGCGCTCAAGCAGCTGCTGATGCTGCTGCTAAAGTTGCTGGTGTAAGCAAAGTATTGCTTGCTGACAACGCTGCTTATGCAAACCAATTGGCTGAAAACGTTGCTGGCTTAGTTGCTGACATCGCAAAAGGCGGTTACAAATACGTACTTGCTGCTTCTACTACGACGGGTAAGAACTTGCTCCCACGTGTTGCTGCACTTCTTGATGTAAGCATGATTACAGACATCATTGCTGTTGATTCTGCAAATACATTCAAGCGCCCAATCTATGCGGGTAATGCAATCGCAACTGTTCAATCTGATGAAGCAATCATCGTTGGTACAGTTCGTGGCACTGCATTTGATGCGGTTGCTGCTGAAGGCGGTTCTGCTGCTGTTGAAACAGTTGCGGAAGCAAATGATGCGGGTATTTCTAAGTTCGTAAACGAAGAAATCGTGAAACTTGATCGTCCAGAATTAACTGCTGCACGTATCGTAGTTTCTGGTGGTCGTGGTGTTGGTTCTGGTGAGAACTATCACAAAGTACTTGATCCATTGGCTGACAAACTTGGCGCTGCTCAAGGTGCGTCTCGTGCTGCGGTTGATGCTGGTTTCGTACCAAACGATTTCCAAGTAGGTCAAACTGGTAAAATCGTTGCGCCTGATCTTTATATGGCAATCGGTATTTCTGGTGCGATTCAGCATTTGGCGGGTATGAAAGACTCTAAAGTTATTGTTGCGATCAACAAAGACGAAGAAGCGCCAATCAACAGCGTTGCTGACTACTGGTTAGTGGGTGACTTGAACACTGTTGTACCTGAATTGGTATCTAAACTTTAATTCTTTTTTGAATTAAGGTAAAAAAGCGCTCTTGCGCAAGCAGTTAAAGCGATGCTTTACTGCTTTGCTCAGGAGCGTTTTTTATTAGAAGTGAGGTTAAGTGTACTTGTTGGTACACTTTTGCTAAAATATACACTTTGATCCATTTTGGATATTTTTTCTCCCATGAAGTTTGATTTACGTTTTAATTACACGACCGTGGCTTTACTGACACTGTTGTTGGTGATCTTGTTTTTGACAAATGTTGATTCACATTTCTTAATGACGTGGAAAGTTCATCTGATCGAAGATGCGCAAGCCTTGGTGTTATTGGCATGTGTAGCATTCACATGGTTCTATATGAAACCGAAACACTTAACAGAATCAAAAAAACTATTTTGGCTTTGGGCGATTGCATGGTGGTTTATGTTTTTTGGCCGTAGTATTAGCTGGGGACGTGATTATTTTCCTGATATTCCACATCTTTATTTTCGAATCATTTCGATTTTCGTGATTGCACCTGTTGTGTTCATGCCTTTTCTTTCAAAGTTGCGTGAAGAAATTAAATATAAATTCAATTCTGTTCCATTCCCATTCTGGTACTTGTTGATTGCGTGTGTCTCTTTATTTTTTGCTGATAGCGTTGAGCACCATCGATTTATTGATACATGGTTGTTGAGTAACACCATTCAGCCTGATGTGGTAGAGGAGCTGTATGAGGTACCCTTTATTTTAGCATTATTCTGTGCAGCCTTTTATTTTATGCAGTGGGACAAAATAATCGTCAATGAAACATCAATGATTCATGTAGAGCAGATCGAAGTAAAGTGATTGTTCTGGTGCGGCATTGGTGAGCGGCAGTTGTTAAAATCGGGGTGTTTTATTGCCATAAACTTGATATTGAGAATCTGAGTGACGCGGTCGCTTGGATTCGATGCCAAATATAATAAAAACATTAGTGCGAATTTCTAATTTTTCTGGGGCGAATATGTGCAGTATCACCAATTTTATAATATTAAATGCGATACCAATACAAAATAAATCGGTGATCTTTTGTTCAAAAAAAAAGTAGATTGCGCTTTATCTGACAGTTAATCACTTAGTGTTTTTAACTTGTTAATTCTAATGATTTTTTTATTGTAAAAAAATGCTATTTTCAGATCTCTAAACTCCCAGTTAGCTTGTGCTTTATGCTATAATTTTTCGCTGTATTTTTTTATTTTTAGCTCAAGTTTTTGGGCTAAATTTTGCAAGATTGAAGACATAAAAACAGGTAGATCCATCTACTTGTAAACAAGGAGTATGCATGAGCGTATCGGAAATCAGACCGATTGCCATTGAGGACGAACTCAAGCATTCATATCTAGATTACGCGATGAGCGTAATTGTATCTCGTGCATTACCAGATGTAAGAGACGGTCTTAAACCTGTTCATCGTCGTGTGTTGTTTGCAATGCATGAATTGGGCAATGATTATAACAAATCATACAAAAAGTCTGCTCGTGTTGTCGGGGACGTGATCGGTAAATATCACCCCCACGGTGACAGTGCTGTATACGAAACAATTGTTCGTATGGCACAGGACTTTAGCTTGCGTTACATGTTGGTTGATGGTCAAGGTAACTTCGGTTCAGTTGATGGGGATAGCGCGGCTGCAATGCGTTATACCGAAGTTCGTATGCAGAAGTTGACCCATGAAATTTTGGCTGATTTAGAAAAAGATACGGTCGATTGGGAAGACAACTACGACGGCTCTGAGCGTATTCCTCAAGTCATGCCAACGCGTATTCCAAATCTTCTGATCAATGGAACCACGGGTATTGCGGTGGGTATGGCGACTAATATGGCGCCACACAACATGACCGAAGTGGTCAATGCTTGTTTAGCCTATGCAAATAATCCAAATATCTCTGTAGAAGGATTGATGGAGCATATTACTGGTCCAGATTTCCCTACAGGCGGTATTATTTACGGTAAAGCAGGCATCGTTGATGCTTATCGTACGGGTAAAGGTCGTTTACATATTCGTGGTAAATATCACTTCGAAGAAGATCAGAAATCAGGTCGAACGACGATTGTCTTTACTGAAATTCCTTATCAAGTCAATAAAGCAAGAACGATTGAACGTATTGCTGAGTTGGTTAAAGAGAAGAAATTAGAAGGTATTTCTGAGCTTCGTGACGAGTCTGATAAAGATGGTATGCGTATCGCGATTGATTTGAAGCGCGGTGAAAATGCAGAAATTGTTGTAAATAATTTATTTCTGCATACCCAGCTTCAAAACTCGTTCAGCATCAATATGGTTTGTCTAGATAATGGCCAACCAAAATTGATGAACCTAAAACAGATTATTGCGGCGTTTATTCGTCACCGTCAAGAAGTGGTGACTCGTCGTACCATGTTCGAATTGCGTAAAGCACGTGAGCGCGGGCATATCTTAGAAGGTTTAGCAGTTGCATTAGCAAATATCGATAAGATCATTGAAACCATTAAAACTTCTGCAAACCCAGCCGAAGCGCGTGAGCGTTTACAAACAGGTGAGTGGGCAGGTGGTGGTGTCATTGCTTTATTGGAAAAAGCCGGTGCAATTTCTGTTCGTCCAGATGAGATTGAAGGTGAAGATCCTACTCGTCCATTTGGTTTGTCTGGTGACATCTATCGTTTATCACCAACACAAGTTTCTGCAATTTTAGAGTTACGCCTACATCGCTTAACGGGTTTAGAGCAAGACAAGCTACATGCAGAATATACTGAAATATTAGGGCAAATTGCTGAATTAACAGCAATTCTCAATGACTTCAACTTGTTGATGAATTTGATTCGTGAAGAGCTTGCTTTAATCATCCAACAGTATGGTGATGCGCGCCGCACAGAGATTATTGAGTCTGGTGTCGATTTCTGCCGTGAAGATTTGATTCCAGAAGAACAAGTCGTTCTTACTGTTTCTCAAACAGGCTATGCGAAAACCCAACCACTTTCTGATTATCAAGCACAGCGTCGTGGTGGTCGTGGTAAGTCTGCGACATCAATGAAAGATGATGACATCATCCAACATTTAATTGTTGCTTCAAACCATGCCACGGTATTGTGTTTCACCAACGTTGGTAAAGTTTATCGCTTAAGAGTGTTTGAAGTACCTCAGGCTTCGCGTGGTGCCAAAGGTCGTCCAATTGTTAACTTGCTGCCACTTGATGCGAATGAAACAGTAACTGCAATTTTGCCACTCAAAGATTTCCCTGAAAATCATTATGTCTTTATGGCAACAGCATCGGGTACGGTAAAACGTGTCGAGCTAGTACAGTTTAGCAATGTCCGTTCAAATGGTTTACGTGCAATTGAACTCAATGAAGAAGATACCTTAATCGGTGTTGCAATCACTGATGGCAAGCAGCAAATCATGTTGTTCTCGAACGAAGGTAAAGCAATTCGTTTTGCTGAAACCGATGTTCGTGCGATGGGTCGTACTGCGAAAGGTGTCCGTGGTATGCGCGTCAGCTTTGCGAGTAGTGTGCTGGAAGTCGAAGAGACAGACATCATTGAAAATGATGAATCAGATGATGGCGATGATGTAGCTGAATTAAACGTCATCAGCCGTATTGTGTCGCTTGTGGTTGTTCCAGAAACAGGTGAAGTGCTCTGTGCGTGTGCTAATGGTTATGGTAAGCGTACTCCAGTGGGTGATTTCCCAACCAAGAAACGTGGTGGTAAGGGTGTAATCGCGATCAAAACTTCTGATCGTAATGGCGAGCTAGTAGGTGCTGTTTCGATTGATGAGAGCAAAGAGCTGATGTTGATTTCTGATGGTGGTACTTTAGTTCGTACCCGTGCGTCAGAGGTTGCCACTACAGGTCGAAATGCACAAGGTGTTCGTTTAATTCGCTTAAGCGAAGCTGAAACATTGGTTGGTGTTGTTTCGATTGAAGCTGTTGAAGTGGAAGATGATGAAGTGTTAGAGGTTACAGAAGAAGCTGTAAATACTTCTCCTGATACCACGACTTCTGACGAAATTTCATCTGAATCTAAAGATGATGCGATTGAAGAATAATTAATCTCTTAACAGAAAAACCCAAAGTTATCTTTGGGTTTTTTTATGGGGGTTACTTTAAAAAAGAAAGGAAGCTACTGAGCTTCCTTATTGATGGGTTTCATGATGACTAAGCGATAGTAGGAAAGCGTCAATAGGACTGCACTTACAGTAGCCAAATAAATTAACTTTGGTGCGACAATTGCTGTTGGTACACCCATTTGATTAAGTTGTACAAACATTTGTACCCCATGAGTAGATGGTAGTATCCATGCGAGTGCTTGCATCCATTCAGGCATAGCAGCATGTGGCCAAGCTGCACCTGTTAGTAAAAACAGGGGAATGGACGTCACTACGACTAAATGCCCGACACGTTCAGGCATATCCACAAGCGAACCAAGTAACAGACCAAGACCAATGACACAGCTCACATAGATCGGTACAGCGAGGAGCATTCCCCAGAAGTTTCCACCATGTGGGTATTCATAGAGCCAAAAGGTAAAACCATATAAATAGAGACTTCCTAAGCCGCTAATCGTAAAGATGGTCGCAAAAATGGCCGAGAATTCGGTAGGTTGCGCTGACCAGCCTTGTTCACGATAACTGGCGATGAGCATTGCTAAGCCGAGCAAAATGGTTTGATGAATAATTAGACTGGCAACTGCAGGAAAGATATAGCTGCCATAACCCGATAAGGTGTTAAACAGCGGGATTTCGTGAATCGGCATTTCGATTTCAAACTGTGAAGCATCACCAAATTTCTCCATATAATCTTTCAGTGCATATTCGATAGAGGTGGCAAGACCTGTACCTGCTTCTTTGGTTTGCAGAAAATACGCAGTACTGAGATAGAGTCCGATACCACCCATTTCGCCACGCATGAGACTTTGACTTAGATTTTCAGGCAGTAATAGAATGGCTTCAGCCTTTTGGTTTTTGACCATTTGCTCCGCTTCAAGAAAATCACTCGTGACCGCTTGAATATGGATATGTGGGCTATTTGCAGTTTGACTAATAATTTTAGAGCTTAAAACACTTTGTTCTTCATCGACAATGACGATCGGAATATGTTCCGCAACCTGTGCTTTGTAGGCGGTTGGGTAGAAAAAGCTGTACATGATGATTGAGACAATCAGTGTGGTAAACACTGAATTGTTTTTCACAATATTTTTAAAGGTCTGCTTGTAATAGAAGAAAAATAATTTCATGAGTGAATCTCCTGAACATTTTTCTTTAATAAGCGAAGACTTAACGCAGTAAATAGCACCGCAAAAACAAGTAAAATTACGAATGGTGCAATTGAAACCACGATATCACTTCCGATAACCCATTGTTCAGTTTGTAACTTGGCATATGGTGTAAATGGAATAATCATTGACCAGAACTGAGTAAATATCGGTGCGTTATTTAAAGGAAGCGTCACGCCAGCAAAACTCATCGATGACCCCCCGTACAATGCAATAAAACCAAAGGTTTTGGGCAGGTCTTTTGTGGCTAAAATAACGCTGCTGCTAATCATGGCATAGGCAAAGTAAAACACAAATTGAGCGATCAACAGAAAGCTGAGTGAACCTGCAATAAAATAGCCTTTGATCTGTGTTAGCCAGAACATCCAGCACCATGTCCAAAAACAGAAAATGAAGACATAGAGTAGAATCTTGGCAAAGAATCGAGACACGATATGCGTTGAACCAATCCAGTCCGCAAAGGTATGTCGTTTAAATTCCTGCCCGATGGCAAATGCAATGCAACAACACAATAATAAATGCAGTACCGCAGGCACGATAAAGGGTTCTAAAAATAGCTCATAGCTCATGCTCGGGTTATACAGCATAGAAACTTTGACATGCGGTGTTGGAAACTCAGCATAGGGAATCTTGTTAGCTAAATAGCTATTACCTAAGTAATCACCAATTGCATTTAAGGTACTGCTTTGCATCGCAGAGGCAATTGTATTGCCAATACTAAAAAAAGATTGGTTATAGGCGATGCTGATTTGAGCATTTTTTGCCTGTACCAGTCGTTGTTCAGCGCCTTCTGGAATAAAAACAAAACCCCAAACTTGAGTATTATTAATCATCCGTTCAACTTCATCTTGGCTGGCGCTGATGGTCTTCACTTTCAGACTGGGATTAATACTCAGGTTATGGATGATTTTTTGGCTTAACTGGCTTTGGTCTTGATCAATAATGGCGATTGGTAAATGTTCAGCTTTGCCGGCGGAAAGCATGCTGACAAAAAAGACAATCACCAGTAGCGGCATAATAATAGCCATAAAAGCATCTACTTTATGGCGTTTTAAATAACGCAGCTCCCGAAGTATGACAGCAAACATCGGTTACTTTGCCTCTTTAATTTTAAATAGTACGCTCATTCCGACTTTGAGATCAGGAATGGATTGTTCTGGTACTAAATGAAATTTAAAGCTACGGATATCATAACCGCCTGTTTGACGTGTGGTTTTAATGGTGGCAAAGTCGCCTTCAACATCAATATTTTTCACTTTAAAAGTGACGTTCTGATCCAGGGCAGGAATAAAGCCTTCAAGTGTTTTGCTTTTATAAACACTGTTATACATGTCTTCACGAACATTTAAACTCACCCACAATTCATGATCTTCAATGATGCTAACCACAGGTACACCCATTGCGACCAATTCTGTTGGTTTGCCATAGGTTTTGGAAACAGTACCGTCAATTGGCGAGTAGAGTTTGGTTTCTTCGGTCAGTGCATTGGCTTCTTTCACTGCTGCTTGTGCCATGGCAACTTGTGCATCGGCTGTTGATTTTTGTTGCTCAGTACTGCCTCGTTTCGCACGAGCATACTGTTGATAAGAAGCTTCCGCAGTTTCACGAGCCGAAATTTGAGTTGCTAACATTTCATCCCGACGTTGACGAGAAATAACGCCTTGTTGGAATAGCGTTTCTCCACGTTTATAAGTGGTTGCCGCTAAATCTGCTTGCGTTTTCATCGCTTGCCAATTGGCATATAGGGTTTCGATATTTTCCTGTTGGGCGCCGCGATAGACAGTGGAATGAAAGGCTGTCGCACTTTGCAATGCTGCTTGTGCTTGCTCTCTCTTGGCTTCTAATTCAGGGCTAACAAAACGAATTAATGGTTGTCCTTTTTTTATGATTTGTCCTTCAGACACATAAAACTCTTCAATACGACTTGGCACTTTAGTGCTGATATGCACGGTTTCTGCTTCTACACGACCTTGTAATTCAATGGTTTTGGGTTGATAAGCTTTCCACAGACCAAACGCGATGATACCTAGAATTAAGATCAAGATAATTAAGCCAATGATTTTAGCTTTAGATTTTTGAGGCGGCTCAGTCGGCGAGTTTGGTGGATTAGATGTAACTGCATTATCAGCAGAGTCTACTTGTTCTGTCGTAGAGCTTGGTTCATTTACGCTTTTTGGTGTTTCGGCTTCGGTCACTTTTTCCACGTCATTCGTATCGCGTTCTGAATTGGATGGGGATTGATTCTGGCTCATAAGATTCTCCAATTAACGGATATAGTCAGTACGTGGTTGGTTCACATAAAGCTTGAATTCATCAATTGAACCGTAGCTTTGTAATAAAGTCGCTAAAGATAAAATGTATTTATAAGCGTTCACTGCCATTTCACTTCTTAACCCGCTTAATGCGTTTTGAGCATCAATGACTTGGGTTGCTGTGCCCATGCCTTCTTTAAAAGAGAGCTGTTGAATACGTAGGTTCTCTTGTGCAGCTTTGGTATTTTGAGTCAGGAGTTGATGACTGGTCTGGGAAGCATTTAATTCGCTATAAGATTTATATAAAACATTTTCAATTTCTTGCTTGGTTCGTTCGGTCATGAGTTCGGCTGCATAACGTTTTAATTCGGCGGCATGCACATTTTTATTTTTATCTACTCCTGAAAATAAATTGTATTTTGCCATAACACCGACGATCCAGTTTTCTTTGTCATCTAGACCATATTCACCAAAAGCAAAAAGGCTGGGTCTTTTGGCTGCTTGTTGGATTCTTACATTTTCATTGGCGAGTTGAGTATCCATCTGCAGCTTTTTGACCAAGCTGGAATTTTGGTCATAGCTGGCAAGCAATTTATCCAGAGAGTGGTTTTCTGCGGTATTTACAAAGAGGGGGGTGCTGAGATTTAAGCCTTCTTTAGTCTGTAATAAATTTTGAAGACTAAACTGACTGGCACGCAAATTCGACTGTGCATTTTGATAAGTACGTTCAGCATTATTGCGTGCCACTTCAAATTGCATGCGTTGCCCTTTATTAATAAAGCCTTGCTGCTCCAATTTCAGGGCATTGTTATAGTGTTCTTGCATGGCATTCAAATTAAACAGACTCGCGTTGAGCAATTGCTGTTGTAATTGCACATTGAAATAAGATTGAATCATTTCAAAACGCTGTGAATCTTGTTGTTGTTTCACACTTATATTGGAGCGCTGTGCCTGAATATTGGCAATTTGTTTGGCACTATTGATTTTCCCACCTGTGTAAAGTGGCATGACCATCGAGACTGAGGTACGGACATCATGATCTTTAATGGTGACATCTAGATTATTTGGAACTTTATTGAGACCATCATTTACGGTTTGATCGAAACCTTGACTGACTTGATCAATCGCCTCGGGCGAAAGTACATTTTCCCACTGTGATAATTTGTCATCAAATCCACGTGTCAGGGAGTTTTCGAGTCGGCGTTTACTTGACTCTAACGGTACGCTGGTTTCACTATGAAAAGAGTAAGCACGTGCATTTAAATCAATGCGTGGAAGACCTAAATGTTTGACTGCTTCCATTTCAAGTTGTGAGGCTTGTTGCAAAGCTTGTTGTGCTTGTGAAGCATAAGCATTTTCGACAACATATTGTTCGGCTTGGTTATAACTCAACGTCTGGGCAAATAGCGAAGTCGAGAATAGAGCACAGCTAATCAAGTGAATACTCAAGCTCAGTTGTTTAGGCAGCCGTTTGATCTTAAAACTTGGTCGATCATGTCGTTTCAACATTATGGTATGTCGCAATTTAATATTATCCTGAGTTAGTCTAAATTGTTTTTATAAAATTTAAATATTATGTTTTTAATTAAATAGTTATATCGCTCCGATTGGTGTATTCAATTTGTAAAAAATAGAGTTTTTAGTCTAGTAAAAACAAGATAAATCTCGTTTTTGAAGCTTATAAATATGTATCCAAATGATGATTAAAATAAATTTAAAAGGATAAACATGATTGAAAAATTAATAAGATTTAGATGATTAGATTGAAATATTTACTCGATAAGCTGCTGCAAGCTGCGTCAATCTGTGCTTAAATTCCTATCTCAATTTGTTCCACTTTGACAAAGGAAAATTCATGCGTGCTTATAATTTCTGCGCTGGTCCTGCTGCATTACCCACTGCCGTTTTAGAAAAAGCTCAACAAGAGATGTTGGATTGGCAAGGTAAAGGTTTGTCGATCATGGAAATGAGTCATCGTAGCAATGACTATGTTGCTGTAGCAGAAAAAGCTGAAGCTGATTTGCGAAAGCTCATGAACATTCCAGAGAACTATAAAGTTTTGTTCTTACAAGGTGGTGCATCCTTACAGTTTTCAGCGATTCCACTGAATTTGTTAGGAAACAATAATAAGGCTGACTATATTCATACTGGAATTTGGTCTGAAAAAGCATTAAAAGAAGCGAAGCGCTATGGCGACATCAATGTTGTTGAGGCTGGTACTTTAATTGATGGTAAACATGCAATCACTGAGCAAAGTACTTGGAATCTTTCTCAAGATGCTGCCTATGTGCATTATGCGGATAACGAAACCATTGGTGGTTTACAATTTGCAGGTATTCCTGAAGTAAATGCACCTTTAGTTTGTGATTATTCATCAAGTATTTTGTCTGCGCCATTAGATGTAAGCAAATTCGGTTTAATTTATGCAGGCGCACAAAAGAATATCGGGCCAGCGGGTTTAACGATTGTGATTGTTCGTGATGATTTACTTGATCAAGCAAAAGCGGATATTCCAAGTATTTTAAAGTATGCAGATCAAGCTAAAAATGGCTCAATGGTCAATACACCAGCAACCTATGCATGGTATTTGTCGGGTCTCGTCTTCGAGTGGTTACTTGAGCAGGGCGGCGTAGACGCAATGTATAAAGTTAACCAAGAGAAAGCTAATTTACTCTATGGTTATATTGATTCTAGTGATTTTTATAACAACCCAATTGCACTGCCAAATCGTTCAATGATGAATGTGCCATTTACACTGGCGGATGAAGCACTGGAAAAGACCTTCTTAAAAGAAGCAGAGCAAAGTCATTTGCTTAACTTGGCAGGACATCGTTCAGTAGGTGGCATGCGCGCCAGTATTTATAATGCTGTTCCATTAGAAGGCGTTCAAGCATTGGTGAACTTTATGGATGAGTTTGCCAAACGTCATGGTTAATTTATAGCAACTAGACAAATAAAAAGCCCTCAAATCAAAATGAGGGCTTTTATTTATAAATAGGGTGATGATTAAAAAATTAGAACAAGCCAATTTGATGAAAAATAAGTGCTGCTAAAAACATACCAAGTAAAAAAAAGCAATAAGCACCAACATCAAGTTTAAGGCCTTGATCACTCGAATGAATAAGACTGGTGGTCGTTTGTTCCGGTATAATTTTCATTAGAACGCCTAAAAATGCCCTTTATGTGATTTTTTGTCACTTTAAAGCAGTTTTAGCATAAATATTGGCCTGAATCCATAGATTGCCACGAATATATTGGCCAATGTTAAAGTTTTTATACAAAACATTTTTAGTTGCAATACGAATGACGATTGCAGGGAGATCATCTTCTAAAACTAAAGTCACGTCATACAGGGTATATTCATCTTGCATAAACTGCATTGTGGTTTTACCCACGATATTTCCTTGGAACCAAGCTTCATCTTCTTGGCCTAATGTTTCCCCGAATAAATAGGCCACCATTTTAGAAAAGTCGACAGTTACAGGTTCTTGATCTTCTGGGGTTTTTGGTTGCCAGTCATTAATAAGTTCTTGTAAGTTTTCTGGTGCAATTCCATTATGTTCGGTCAAAATCGCATTTAATGCACGATGATGTTTAATTGAAGCAGGGTCATCAACAATGATTTTCTCACCATCAGCAACGATTTCTAATTCATAAGCCCAAGCATTAAATTGGACTTGATAAGTTTGGTTCTTATCATATTTGCAGTGATTTACACTGAATAAATTATCAAAGGCATAAATAACGGTATTTGTATTTAAACTTAAACGTAATACTGCTTGAGTTGCAGAATCACAACGAGTAATTCGCTCGATTTTTGCATCATATTTATATGGACTTTCAAAACTTGGAAAAGCCGTTTTTAAAGCACGTGGTTTTTGATCTTCAACTGCAATAATTTGATTTATTGAAACGGCTTCACCACTTGGTCCTTGAATGAGCCAAAAGGATTGATCCATCTCCTGTTCATCTTCACAGAGACCCATTGGCATCACAGGTGCATCCAGTGCCAGCCCTAACCACTTGGGAACATCGGTTTCAGGTGTGTCGGTCAACAAGTTCCAGTGTTCAACATGGTTGCCGAAATTTTGATCTTGAATTGTAATCGTTTCTGGACTGTTTTGATTTTTCATAAAAGCGCGATGCAAAAAGATTGAACTTATTCTATTAAATCGAGGGTAACTGTCATATTTCAAGTCTGGATATGTAATTCTATAAATTTAATTTACTTTCTTGATGTAAAGTGCAAATGACAGGTTCGATATTTTAAATATCAATTAGGGGCTATTGATCTCGTTTAAGTTTATTTCCGCTAGCTCTATCGCTATGCCAATCTGCTACACTATATTTTTATTTATATGAGCTTTCGCTAACGTGCTGCCATTTAAATTATGGGTAGATGCAGATGCTTTACCTAAAATTTTACGTGAAGTTATTTTGCGTGCATCGGACCGCTATCAATTAGAGGTGACCTTTGTTGCGAACCAAAATGTAGGAATTACGCCCTCCATGCGTATTAATTCGATTCAAGTGATGAGTGGGGCGGATCAAGCTGATCAAGAAATTGTAGATCGAATGCGTAAAAATGACATTGTCATTACACAAGACATTCCGCTTGCAGCACAAGTCATTGAAAAAGGAGGGATTGCAATCCATCCTCGTGGCGAAGTTTATACCACAGCCAATGTCAAAGCTCGGCTACATTTACGTGATTTCATGGACACTTTACGTGGTGCTGGAGTTCAGACGGGTGGACCACCGCCGATTTCGGAAAGAGATAAGCGAGAATTTTCTAGCGCATTAGACCAAACGATTTTCAAACAAAAACGTAAAACAACTTCTTGAGCAGAATATGCCCTCACGTATTAATTTAATGCTTACTTACGGTTTGCTGATCTTTATTTGGGCATCAACGCCTTTAGCAATTGTTTGGAGTGTTTCTGATTTACATCCAATGTGGGCATTACTATTACGTTTTTTAATCGCGTTACCGTTAGCAATATCGGTTTTAGTATTTTTAAAAGTTAAATTTCCAACCGATAAAGTTGCGCTATTGAGTTATATTGCTGGTGCTTTGAGTCTGATTGGCTCACAAATTTTTACTTATGCTTCAACAGCTTATTTAAGTTCTGGTTTGATTGCATTGATGTTTGGTTTAGCCCCGATTATGGCGGGCTTAATAGGGCGATTTGCTTTTCAACAGAAACTTGCTGCTTGGCAATGGTTGGGAATGGCAATCTCGATTGTTGGACTGGCTATGATTTGTCTCAGTGGCAATCAAAAACATGTGCAGCCGATCGGTATTGTTTTGATGTTATTGAGCGTGTTTTCTTATTCATTGTCAATTTTCTGGGTAAAGAAGATCAATGCAGATCTACAACCGATGGCGCAAGCCACGGGTTCGATTCTCATTTCGACTTTATGTGCATTGTTGCTGTTACCTTGGATTTGGCAGTACGCACCGACACAAATTCCTTCGGCAAAATCATTATTGGCACTGGCTTACACTGTAGTTGTGGCATCGTTAATTGCGATGTTTTGTTATTTTAAATTGGTTCAAAACTTAAAGGCGACAACATTGTCATTGACCACGGTGATGACACCGATGTTAGCAATCTTGATCGGTGCATATTTTAATAATGAACAATTGTCGGTACAGGTATTTGCCGGTGCAACGATTATTTTATTTGGATTATTCCTTTATTTCTTTAAAGATCTACAAGCCTATCGCCGTTTAAAAATATAAATTTTATCTTTGCTTCGTTTTAGCGTTCATTGACTTCCAGTTTTTGTGCTTGTTTTACACTGGCTGTGAGTTTGGCTCGATCTTGTGGGTTTAGGGTAATAAAGTAAGCGCCGATACGAAATTTACCTTGTTCTTCTGCTGTACTGTAGGCAACCTGAGCCGTTGCCGCGATATGGAAGAAGTTTTCAGGGTGGCTTAAGGTGATATGAATATACGTCCCTTCGTTGATATCTTGGGTGCTAAAGAAGCTCAAGCCGTTCTCTGAAAAGTTCACTTGTTCTGGTACAGGGAGCTGAGATTGCACGATATTGTCGTAGAAAGATCCCGTAATCAGATTTAATTTCTGATTAAAAAGGGATAAGATGCGAGCAATTTGTTGATCTTTTTCATTTAATTGTTCTAATTCGTAGCGAAGTGCATGATCAAATTGATCTAATTCAGCAAGTAGTAGAAAATAGCGTGGCAGTACAAAATGAGAATCATAAGGGTCATTCAGGGCGACATCATCTGGAATGATTTGATAGTTGATTCTCAACACGGCATCAATACGAGACATCACGCGACGTTCTGCGTTGTCGTCAATAAGATGATGTTGTGAATTTTCCATAATAAATCACCTCGGACTAAATGGTATGTTTAAGCCAATTTCGCTGTATATAGGGTTGAGATACACTCGCGCTCGGCGAAGTAATCATTTTATTTCTTTTATTGCCTTGGTTTCCATGATTGGTTTAACCCTAGGCGTGGCTGTCCTCATTACAGTGTTGTCTGTGATGAATGGTTTTGATCGCGAATTAAAAACGCGTGTTCTTGGAATGGTACCACAAGCCACTGTTTCTTCTACTCAAATTTTAACAGATTGGCCTGAGCTTGTAAAAAAAGTTGAGACTCATCCACAGGTTACAGGTGTCGCACCATTTACCCAATTACAGGGAATGTTGACTGCTCATGGGCAGGTCGCAGGCATTATGGTGACGGGGATTGAACCTGAATATGAGAAAAAGGTTTCAATCATCCAAGATCATATGGTCACTGGGGATTTAAACGCTTTACAAAAGGGTGAGTTCGGTATTGTTCTAGGTAAGGACATGACTGATGCGCTTGGTCTAGGATTAAATGACAATGTAACCTTGGTTTTACCTGAAGCAACGCCATCTCCTGCGGGGGTTGTACCTCGTTTTAAACGATTTAAGATTGTGGGTATTTTTAGTATTGGGGCAGAAGTTGATTCAATGGTCGGTTATATCGCATTGAATGATGCTTCAACTTTATTGCGTCTGCCAGATGGGGCACAGGGTGTTCGCTTAAAGTTAGATAATATTTTTGCAGCACCAAAAGTGGCAAATGAAATTGTGAGTGAATTACCAAGCAATTTTTATGCATCGAACTGGACCTATACCCATGGCAATTTATTTAATGCCATTCAAATGGAAAAAACGCTGGTTGGCTTATTACTATTTCTGATTATTGTGGTGGCTGCATTTAACATTGTGTCATCGTTAGTAATGGTGGTTACCGATAAAAAATCAGATATTGCAATTTTGCGAACATTAGGCGCTTCGCCTTCCATGATCACCAAAATTTTTATGGTGCAAGGGACGGTGATTGGTGTGATTGGAACGATTGCAGGTACGATTTTAGGTGTGACTTTAGCATTGACCATTAGTGACATCATTTCTTGGTTGAATACGGTGCTTGGTCTGAACTTATTCGATGCTTATTTTGTACATTACCTTCCTTCTTATCTCAGATGGCAAGATGTGGCTGTGATTGTCTCTGTTTCATTGGTCTTGAGTTTCTTGGCAACGATTTACCCTGCATTACGTGCAGCTAAAGTTCAACCTGCTGAGGCGTTACGTTATGAGTAAGATTGTCTTAGAAGCCAACGATATTTATAAGCATTTTGATGATGGTAAAAGTAAAGTCGAAGTGATTAAAGGCTTGTCGTTACAAGTGAAGGCGGGTGAGTTCGTCTCGATTGTTGGTTCGAGTGGTTCAGGTAAAAGTACGCTGCTGCATGTGTTAGGTGGTTTGGAACAACCAACACAAGGTCAAGTGTTTTTACAAGGTCAGCGTTTTGATAACTTGGGCGAAGCAGAGCGTGGTTTTAAACGAAATCAGTATTTAGGTTTTGTTTATCAGTTCCATCATTTGTTACCTGAGTTCTCTGCTTTAGAGAATGTGGCAATGCCGTTAATGTTGCGTTCAAACGTTCAGTATAAATCAGCCAAAGCTCAGGCCGAGTATTTACTTGATCGAGTGGGCTTATCTCATCGTATGGACCATCAACCAGGTGAGTTATCGGGTGGTGAACGCCAACGTGTGGCATTGGCACGCTCACTCGTCACTAAACCTGCTGTGGTGCTGGCAGACGAGCCTACGGGTAATTTAGATCGCAAAACTGCCCTGAGTGTTTTTGAGTTGCTGACTGACTTAAAAAAAGAACTCAATATGGCAATGCTGATCGTCACCCATGATGAGCAATTGGCACAATCTGCGGATTCTATTTTGCATATGCAAGATGGGTTGTGGATCAACGAAAAATAGGTTTTTTATACACCATTGCTTTTTGTGCTATCATTATACAAAAGTGTAAGCATTGAAAGCAGTGGGGTGTAAATGATGGCAAACTTAACCATAAGAAATGTTCCTGATTCAGTACATCGTGCGTTAAAAATGAGAGCAGCCCAACATGGACGTAGTGCAGAGGCTGAAATTCGTTCTATTTTAGAAAATGCAGTTAAATCAACCCAAGCTATAGGCTTGGGCGATCAATTGGCTTTGCTCGCACAATCGCAAGGATTGAGCAATGCTGATGTGGAATCATTAGAACAAACACGGAATGTGATGCCAGCCCAACCGTTGGAGTTCTTATGATTGTTTTAGATACCAATATTATTTCTGAAATGATGAAACCTGAACCTAATCCAACGGTTCGAACATGGTTAAATGAACAGGTCATCGAAACTTTATATCTTTCTAGTGTTACCATAGCAGAGTTGCAGTTTGGGATAGGCGTGCTTGCGGAAGGACGGAGAAAACAGGCATTGACCAGTCTGCTTGCTCAAATTGTTCCTTTATTTGAGCAGCGTATCTTGGCATTTGATTTTACGGCTGCGGAACATTATGCAAAATTAGCAGTTGAGGCGAGATTGGCTGGGAAAGGGTTTCCAACGCCTGATGGTTATATCGCTGCGATTGCGTCTAGTCGAGGTTTTATGATTGCAACAAGAGATATTGCACCATTTAAAGCAGTTGGTTTAGCCGTCATTAATCCATTTGAATGATTTAAAATTATTTTATGAAATCTCTTGTTAAGGCCCTGAAAAAGGGCTTTAATTTTGCATCTAGAAAAATCAAAAACTTAATTAAAAACTGATGTTAAAAATTATTTTATTGGGGTGGATTGCTGGTATTGCATTCATGGGGAAAACGTTCCCTTTCATTACTGCGACATGGTGGATTTGGTGTCTCGTTGCGTTCAGTTTTTTAAGTCTAGTTTTTTATAAAAAACATCTCTATTTTCATCGTCCACTGTACAAGGCTTTGGTTTTAATCAGTGCGACATGGGCATTATTTTGTACAGGTGGCTATTTTGCTGATTCCGCTTTGGAGCAGCGACTTAAGTTTCGAGAACTTGAAAAACAGTCATTTGAGGCGATTGTTTATATTAAAAAGATTGATGAACTGAGTGATGATGGGCAGAAACAAATCGCTGAAGTGCTCAATCGGTATCCTCAGCCTGTTGATTGGTTCTTTTACTTAAAGAAATATAAAGACTCACCCAACGCTGAGTCTGAGCTGAAACTTGGACACTATTATCGCGTATATGGCGAAATTCGACCTGCCCATAGTTATGCCGTTGCAGGGGCATTTGATCAAGAAAAATGGTTCTTACAACAAAATGTGATGTCTGCATTTTCAGTCAAGCAGATTCAGCCGATTACAACGGATGAAGTTTATCGTTTAGGCTACCCACAACATTTGAAGCAACAACAAGGTATTCAAGCTCGCTTTTTACTCCGTGTGGAAATGAAACGTCTAGCATTTCGGCAGATGTTACAAGCTTCGAACTTACAGCACAAAGGTTTGCTCTTGGCTTTATTGACTGGTGATGAAAGTCTTTTGTCGAATGCATTAAAACGACAGTTTCAACAACTTGGGATTTCACATTTATTGGCGATTTCTGGGCCGCATGTTTTGATTTTTGCTTTGATGTTGACTTGGTTGTTGCGGAAAATAGTGCAACGTTATTATCCACACTTATATCTCAAACAGCCTCGGCAATTGTTGTTGCTGTTGCCCTTTGTGTCGAGTGTTCTGCTGTATGTGGCTTTTGTTGGTTTTGAAATACCAGCCATGAGAACACTATTAACAGTGACGATTGCCAGTATCTTTCTTATATTCAGGCAATCGATTCAACCTTTGGCGATATTGGTTTATAGCGCCAGTTTATTATTGATTTATGATCCATTTAGTATTCTTTCTGCTGCATTTTGGCTGTCTTATGGCGCTTGCTTTATTCTGCTGAGGATTTATCAAAGCATCGTGCAATTACCCAAAGATCAAGTAGCGACTCCCACGCAGAAAATGCGTATGGCAGGCAAGGTCTTAATCGAATCACAATGGAAAATCTTTGTCGCTTTACTGCCTCTGGTTTTAATTTTCTTTCAGCAAGTGTCATGGCTTGCACCACTAACGAATTTGATCGCCATTCCATTATTGAGTGGCATCATTGTGCCCTTAGATATTATCGCCGCTTGTCTTTGGCTGCTGATCCCAATATTGGGGGGATTATTATTTCAGCTCAATGATCTGTTTTTATCGCTTTTGATGTCGATATTGAATGCTTTACAACATATTTCCCCAGATTTATATGGTGTCAGTTATACCCCTTGGGCAATCGTGAGTTTGATCTTCGGTATTTTCATTTTGTTTTTACCAAGAGGAACGGTCCCAAAAGTTTGGGCATTGCTGTGTTTCTTGCCAATATTGCTTGGCGTAAAGGCTCAACCGATTGTGTTGAATGTATTGGATGTCGGGCAGGGACAAGCGATTTTATTACAGCATCCGCAACACACCTTAATGATTGATACGGGTGGTTCGTTTGATGAAAGCAAATTCAGCTTAGGCGAGCGGGTTGTGATTCCATTTTTACGTCAGCAGGGCATACGCCAACTTGATCAAGTGATTTTGTCGCATCTCGATCAGGATCATAGTGGTGCATTTAGCTCGATTCAAAAAGCATTTCCCATCGGGCAGGTTCAGTCAAATGAACGTGGGGATAAGCTTCCTTTTAATGACAATTTTTCTTTATGCCATCAAGGTCAAAAATGGACATATCCAAATCTGAAGATTGAGGTTTTATTTCCTCATGCTGAGGAATTGGTTTATGCCAAGCAACAAAAAAATGAATATTCCTGTGTGATATACCTGCAGTTTCTTCATGCGCAGCCGTATCAAAATTTTCTGATTATGGGGGATGCCGGCTGGGAAACCGAATATAAACTGTTGCAACAATATCCCGATTTAAAGGTGGATGTTTTAGTCCTAGGTCATCATGGCAGTAAGCATAGTTCAGCTTATGATTTTTTAGCGCACATTCAACCAAAATTGGCGATTGCTTCAGCAGGGTTAAACAATCGCTATGGTCATCCGAGTCAAGAAGTATTAAAGCGTTTACATGCCTTAAATATTCCATTGCTTAATACTGCGCAAGCAGGAACACTCAGCTTTGTTTTTGACAAAGGAATGGTGCAACTGAAACAACAGCGCCAGCAAGTAAAATGGTTAGAGCGAGAATAGCCTAAGCATTTTCTTGCGATGTTTGCAATCGGACTTCTGCGACGCGTGTTAAAGCTTCCGTCTCATCAATATCGTATATTTTCTTTAAGGCTTTATTGGCACTAAAACGCTTATAGCTCCAATGATAATGCGCAGGGTGACGTTTAATTAATTGTTCTAAAGTTTGATGAATAATGAGTGTGCCATCTTCGGCATGACCCGCATAAATCTGAGGGTTGATGGGTTCAATATACATATCAAAACCATCTTGATCATTACGCACAGCATAAATGAAGAGGGCTTTCGCTTTGGTCTTCTGAATAAGTTTGGCGCTGAGACTACTTGATGCTAAGGGAATACCAAAATAATTGACCATTTCTCCGCCATGATCAGGGGTATGATCAGGCAAAATTGCGGTTGTTCCGCCTTGCTTTAAGGCTTTAAAGACCTGTCGAACGCCACTTTCATCTGTGGGCACGAGATTGGCTTGTTCACGGCTTCGTGCATCCCGTACAAAACGATCCGCATCAGGGTTTTTGACCGGTTTATATAAAATCGTCATCTGAGTGTATTTTGATAACCAAGAATTCATCACTTCCCATGTGCCAAAGTGGGGGATGACTAAAACCAGTCCCTTTTTTTCTGCTAAAGCTTCATGAAAATAATGTTCACCGTGTATGTTGTGAATACGCTGAATATTTTTAGCATTAGATGCTCCCCAAATACTGATAAATTCAAAGTAAGAGGTGATCTCATTCCGAATGGCTTGCTTGGTGAGCTGTTGTCTTTCTGAGTCTGGTAGGTCAGGAAACGCGATTTTTAAGTTTAGTTGTATGATTTTTGAGATCTTAGAGAGTTGGAAAGTATTGACCAACATTGCCACCAAGCGTGCAAAAAAACGCCCTAATTGAATCGGTTGGCGACTAATTAGCTTAAGCAAATGATAACTAGAGTGAGATGAATTGGGTTGGGTCATGTATCAAAGATTCAAAAATTACAAGATAAAAGTATAATGTAAAAAATAATTATAAGTTAAAACAAGTTAATTAAACAGTTTTGCATAAATCAGCGTATATAATAAAGCCACTTTAAAATTATTGGATTGGAGTCTTATGTCCGATTGGCCACCAAAACCACAAAATGAATCTACAAATAGTAATTCTCCAAATAGTAACAATGTGACAGGCAAAGAATGGCAAATTTTAGAAAAAGCTGTTTTGGCTTCTGTCGAAGAACAGCGCCGTAGTCGTCGTTGGAGTATCTTTTTTAAATGTTTAGGCTTTGCTTATCTGCTGATTGTCTTGATTGCAATGAGTAAGAGTTGTACCACCTCAACCACAAAATCAACCACCAATATCAGCAGTGATCATTTGGCTGTTGTTGATATTATCGGTACGATCGACTCCTCTAGTGGTTCATCTACAGTAAACAGTGATGATACCAATAAGGCGCTTAAGCGTGCATTTGAGGCGAGTGGTAGTAAAGCTGTTGCTTTGAATATTAACTCTCCAGGTGGTTCGCCAGTACAGTCAGATGAAATTTGGCAAGAAATTCGCTATCTGAAAAAGCAACATCCAGATAAAAAAGTCTATGCGGTGATTGGTGATATGGGTGCTTCAGGTGCTTATTATATTGCTTCTGCTGCGGACGAAATTATTGTCAATCCATCAAGCTTAGTTGGTTCGATTGGTGTGATTATGCCGAATTACGGTTTAAGTGGTTTGACCCAAAAACTGGGGATCGAAGACCGCACCATGACCTCGGGTAGCAACAAAGATATTCTCAGTATGACCAAACCTCTTGATCCTGCACAAAAGCAACATGTGCAATCTGTGTTGGATAATGTGCATGGACACTTTATTAATGCAGTAAAAGAAGGGCGTGGTAAGCGTTTGAAATCGAATGATCCGGCTATTTTCTCGGGTTTATTCTGGACGGGTGAACAAGCCATTACTCTGGGTGTTGCAGATCGTAGTGGTAGTTTAACGACATTGATGCGAGATCTTAAGGTAGAGCAAAAAGTTGATTATACGGTACAGCGTAATCCTTTCGAATCTATTTTAGGGCGTATGGGCGCAAAGATCGGTGAGGGAATCAGTAGTTCACTTGCGGATCAGTTGCAAACCAGTCAAAACGCAAAAATACAATAACAATCGACATAAAATCTTTAAATTCAGGGCTGTAAGGATTTACGGTCCTGAGTTTTTTTAAAAATTACTCTTCAGTTCTTCTTCTTGTATTGCGACACGGTTTGAGAGGAAGATAATTTATCGATTAATAAACTTAAAAGACTGTCATGAAACCTATTATTCATTTTGCCCATGCCAATGGTGTCCCATCTAAAGTTTATCAAAAGCTGTTTGATCAATTGAAAGATCAATACGACATTATCTATGTCGCTGAGATTGGAACAGACAAGCGTTATCCAATCACACATGGTTGGACACATTTGGTTGATCAAGTGATTGATAGCATTGTGCAACAGGCTCAAGGACGAAAAGTGATTGGTTTAGGACATTCTTTAGGTTCAGTCTTGACTTTGATGGCTGCTTACCGTCGTCCAGAGTTATTCTCACAAGTGATTATGTTGGATCCACCATTGATCATTGGTAAAGCTTCGTTTGTTTTTCATCTTGCTAAAATCTTTAAACCTAAATTGGTGGATCGAATTACACCCGCGGGCTTGTCGGTACGTCGCCGTGATCATTGGGAGTCTCGTGAGCAAGCGGCAGAGCTGTTGGGTTCAAGAGGTTTTTATCAACACTTTAATGCTGATTGTTTTCAAGCCTATATTGATCATGCATTAAGCAATGATCCTCAGCGAGGTGGAGTGACTTTAACGATTCCAAAAGCGGATGAAGTTGCATTATTTAGAACCACACCATCGATGTGGTGGTTGCCTATGCCAAAACCGCCTGTTCCTGTGCACTTGGTGGTTGGAAGTGATAGCGTTTTCTTAAAAGAGAAATTCCCGCAAGTGGCTCAAAAGAAATTAGGCATTCCTTTTTCTGTAGTTGATGGCGGGCATATGTTCCCATTGGAGCATCCATTGGAAACGGTAGAAAAGATTAAAATTTTGATTGAATTATGAGGCTCGGTTTAATCGATCAAAGATAAAAAAACACATCCGAAGATGTGTTTTTTTAGTATCAAAACTGAGCAAATTGAATTGGCTGTTTTAAAGGTTTTTGATTGAAATAAGCTTGACCGTTTTCGCAAGAGAGCTGACCATTACACAACCATTGTACGACTTGAGGATAGATGAAATGCTCAAGTTCATGTACACGTTGCGCTAAGCTTTCTGCTGTATCATTTAAACCGACTTGAATGACGGATTGAGCAATGCTCTGTCCAGCATCAAGTTCCGCGGTTACAAAGTGAACTGTACACCCATGTAAGCGATCACCTGTATTTAACACACGTTGATGTGTGTTAATTCCTTTATAAAAAGGAAGCAGAGAAGGGTGGATATTTAACATCTTGCCTTGCCATTTGCTGACAAAATTAGGCGTTAAAATACGCATAAAGCCTGCAAGAATGACCAAATCCACCTGCCATACAAGCAGTTGTTGATGCATGGCTTCATCAAAGCCTTCTCGATTTGGAAAGTCTTTGTGAGAAATGACAGCAGTTGCGATGTTGGCATCTTTTGCACGATGTAGTGCATAAGCATCCGCTTTGTTGGACAGAACACCAATGATTTTTCCTGAAAATTGATGCCCAGTTTGGGCATCAATCAGGGCTTGTAAGTTGCTACCGTTACCGGAGACAAGTACCGCAATTCTCATTATGCAAAGATCACGCGAATTTTTTCGTCTGCGCCTTCAACTGATTCAGCATTTTCTTGGATATGACCAATTTTCCAAGCTTTTTCGCCTTGAGCATTTAAGATTTCAATTGTTTTTTCTGCTTCGCTCGCATCAACTGCAATGACCATACCTACGCCACAGTTAAAGGTACGATACATTTCAAAGCGTTCTACATTGCCTTCACGTTGTAGCAATTGGAATAACTCAGACCATTCCCAGCTTGATTCATTAATCACGGCTTGAGCGCCATTTGGTAGTACGCGAGGTAAGTTACCTGGTAAACCACCGCCTGTAATATGCGCCATTGCATGAACGTCAACTTGTTTGCAAAGTTCAAGTACAGGTTTAACGTAGATACGTGTAGGTTCCATTGCGACATCTGCAAGTGGACGACCATCAACGATTTGGGTTAAATCAACGTTTTTCACATCTAAGATTTTACGCAATAATGAGTAGCCGTTTGAATGTGCACCACTTGATGCAACACCGATAAGCACATCACCAGCTTTGACTTTAGTGCCATCAATAATTTTGCTGTGCTCAACTACACCCACTGCAAAACCAGCGAGATCGTAATCTTCGCCTTCATACATACCTGGCATTTCAGCAGTTTCGCCGCCAACCAGCGCACAACCAGCCAGTTCACAACCCTTACCAATACCCGTCACTACATCTGCTGCAACGTCGACATTCAAATGACCTGTTGCATAGTAATCAAGGAAGAATAATGGTTCAGCGCCACACACTAGTAGATCATTGACACACATTGCGACAAGATCTTGACCAATTGTATCGTGGCGATTGAGGTTAAGTGCTAAACGTAATTTTGTACCTACACCGTCAGTTCCTGAAACCAATACAGGTTCTTCATAACCTTTTGGAATTTTGCAAAGTGCGCCAAAACCACCTAGACCACCCATGACTTCCGGGCGAGTGGTGCGTTTAGCGACAGATTTGATACGATCGACCAATGCGTCGCCCGCTTCAATATCGACGCCTGCATCTTTGTAGCTTAAGCTTGTGTTTAAGGTAGAGGTTGAGTTGCTCATAATGAAGTCTCCGCATTGGCGGCAGATTATAACCTGAATATACGAAACTCTTATGTTATTTATGCTCGAAAATGCTATCTTTATTAAAAATTATTTCCATTTATAACGATTACACGAACAAAGGTTAAATTTTATGCAAGATCTGGTTCTCCGCCGTATCTTTATCCTCGCTGGGTTAGCATTGTTGATTTGGGTAATTTATTTACTCAAACCGATTGTCATTCCTTTCGTCGCTGCTTTTTTTATTGCATATCTATTTAGCCCACTGGTTGATGTTTTAGTTAAGATTAAATTGCCGCGTTGGCTGGCGATCAGTGTTGTGTTTATCGGTATCGGTGTGACTTTAACCGTCGTGTTATGGTTTCTTGTTCCACTTGTTTGGAAGCAATTGATGTATGCGCGGGATAGTATTCCTGCGGGAATTCATTGGATTAATGCAATCTTTTTACCTTGGCTTTCTGAAACTTTTGATTTGGTGCCAATGGAACTTGATACCGACCAAATCTCTAAAGTCGTTATGGAATATGTTCAAACCAATTACAGTTCGGATAGTGTTCAAACATTTGCGTTACGTCTCGCTCAATCTGGTTTGAACTTTATTCAGTTGGGTGGGCTTATTGTCCTAATTCCAGTCATTTCTTTCTACTTTTTACTGGATTGGAACAGAATGCTGCAAAGCTTCCGTCGTTTGATTCCACGTCCTTATGAAGCATCAACTTTAACCATTATTCGTGAATGCCACAGCGTATTAGGCGCTTTTGTGAAAGGGCAATTTTTGGTTATGTTGTTGTTAGGGATTATTTATGCAGTTGGATTACAGTTAATTGGTTTAGAAGTCGGTCTAATTATTGGCATGATTGCGGGTTTGGCCAGTATTATTCCTTATTTAGGATTTGCTGTTGGTATTATCGCTGCCGTAATCGCATCGTTATTTCAATTCGGTTTGGATTGGGTGCATCTACTTTTGGTGGGTGGCGTATTCTTGTTTGGTCAAATGGTAGAAGGATACGTACTACAACCCTTTCTATTGGGTGATAAAATTGGTTTATCTCCAGTCGCTGTTGTATTCGCAGTTCTCGCAGGGGCACAACTTGCAGGCTTTCTTGGAATGTTGATTGCGTTACCTGTGGCTGCGGTAATTGTTGTTTTGCTAAGACATGCACGGGATAACTATATAAAAAGTCGCTTGTATGGTTTGCCAACTGAAATAGTGGCTATAGACGGGGGAGCTCAACATATTAGTGTGGAAACTGAGCAGGTCGCACTTGATATTGAAATAAAAAACTCTCAAGATACAGAGACTTCAAACCCTAATGATGGCTCCAAATAAGCGGGGAAAAAATTAAATCTATGCGTCAACTGCAATTGGATATTGAACCACAACTTGATGCCCGAATCAGTGATTTTTCGGGGCCAGGTTGGGGACCTATGGTTGATGCAGTGCGACAATTACATGCAGGTTTGGTTAACCGATTTTATGTTTACGGTGGAGCAGGTACAGGCAAGAGCCATTTATTATCTGCAATTTGTGATTCTTATTTAGAATTGGGTCGCCCAGCAATCAAAGTCTCTTTGTTAGAATTATTGGATGCGCCGATTGAAGCAATTACCTCATTAGAGTTTTATGATTTGGTCGCATTAGATGATATTGAGGCGATCAGTGGTGTTCCTCATTGGCAAAAAGCTGTTTTTCATTTGATGAATAACCATGAAGGGCAACTGGTATTTTCTTCACGGTCAGCCCCGATAGAATTGCGGTTGGAACTCCCTGACTTGCAATCAAGATTGACTCAAGCCGTCAGTGTTAAAGTTCCGAGCGGAAGTTCATTTATAGATCGACAAGCGCTGTTGCAATCGGTGATGACGCGACGAGGAATTCATTTTGATCAACAAATTGTGGATTACTTATTGCAAAACGGACCTCATCAAGCTTCGATCTTGTTACAGACGCTCGCGCAGCTTGAAAAAATGTTAAAAGGCGAAAGAACCAAACTCTCTAATACCACCATCAAGCAGATTTACGCATTAATAGACGAATATCGCCAATAGCATAAACTACTTGAGTAATTACGAGAGCTATGACAAAGTACGCACAAAGGATGTGATTGCGAAATTTGGATTTTGCAATATTAAGAAAAATGAAAAATAGAAGGAGAACGGTATGTTCAAGCGGACGCTTGCCTGTGCTTTATTTGCGATTACTGGACATGTATATGCTGCAGATATTCAAGTTACAACATTAGTTGATGAAGACAAGGATGATGCCGTTTGCTCATTGCGTGAAGCTGTATTTTTTTTAAATAATCGAACTAAACCAGAATATGAAAATGGCTACAAAGGATGTGGCAATAAGGATTCTAGCTCAACTATTCTTTTAAAACGCGATCAAGAATATAAATTAAACTCTCCAATTGAAATTAAAGTAGCAATGACGATCTCGACTCAGGCTAGTACTGATTTTGGTAATAAAACTAGAGGTTTAAATAATGCTACGATTAGTGTTAAAGGGCAGCATCGTTTATTTGATATTTATGATGGTAGTATTGAGAATGCTTTAGTTATTGTTAACTTGTTTGACCTAGATCTTAAGGGTTCAGCAAATAAAATAAATAGTAATGGTGGTCTAATTTTGAATCGAGAGGATTTAAGAATAGAATATTCACGTCTAATCAATGGAAATGCAATTAGCGGTGGTGCAATTTATAATGCAGGTATCCTATCAGATACAGATGCTAAAAAAACTGCTGGTAGAATTACGATTTTTAATAGTTTATTAGAAAATAATAAAGCAGAGCAAGGTGCTGTTATATATAGTGAAATGCCACTTTACTCTATTAATCAGTCTGTTGTTCGTGATAATGAGGTTACATCAACGAGTAGTAACGGAGCAATTTTATATTCCCAAACTGGATTTACAGATGAGACTACACCAGTAGTTTTAACTAATCGTATTTCTGGTCTGCGTAATACAACAGTATTTAATAATAAAGGTGGTTATGTAGTTAATATTCGTGAGGGAATGATATTAAATAATATTACAATGATAAAAAATTCTGGTGGTTTATACTTGGAAGCACCAAAATGGAAGTCAACAGTAACAGAGGGTGATAAAATAACTATAAAAGAAAATACTAGTGCTTTTATTGCTAATAGTATTATCACTGCAAATAATAAAAACTGTGTAGCGAGTTCAACGGATGCATCGGTTGTTCAAAGTAATTTAACTGAAACAGATTGTAATTTAAATGCACCGGCTGAAAGACCAAATTTCCTTATTGGTAGTCAGAAATTGTTAGCTGGGTCTGAAGTAGAAGGCAAGTGTGATTTACCTCCAAAAGACGGCTTATTATGCCCTTATTTTACACCTGAAAAACAAATGCTTGGTTATTTTAAGCCACGATTACTAATGTCTTATGCTCAGTTATCTGATTCTCTAATTGTTAATAAAGGTCGTATTTATAGTGATGGTAGTTCTGTAGGCTTGGCTACCTGTGAGAGGTTCGATCAAAGAGGCAAAGAAAGAAGTATTTATCAGGAGTTGTGTGACCTAGGAACAGTCGAAATTATAATCAATAGAGATGAAATCTCAATTGCAGGTAAAGATATTAAATTTCAAGAAATTGCTAAATTTAGTTTAGCAGATAGTCTATTAGATGGTGAATTATTAGATCCTGCCTCATGTGAGAATATTTTAGGTAAAAGAAGTGATGGATCTGCATGGCAAGCTGGTTGCTTAGAGATAGTTCAGACAGAAACACCATCAAAAGGTAAGCTTACTTTAGATCAAGAAGGTAATGTTACTTATATTCCCAATGGAAATTGGCATGGAGCAGATAAATTTAACTTACGCGTAATGACGACTACAACTAGGTTCAATGATGTGTCAAATTACTATATTCAAATTCCGACGACGATCTTTCAAGAGCCATCAACTAATTTCCCTAGTAAAACAGTAAATGTGAGTGGTGGAAGTGTTGGAATTAGTGCAATTTTCATGTTGTTTGGTTTAATAGGATTACGTCGTTTTAAGTCATAATCAAGGATGATGAGATGAAAAATTATAAAAAAGCATTATTAGTATCAGTCGTTATAACGAGTATGTCTTTGATTGCTGCTACCAATAATGATGCGATTATAGTAACTACTTTCGTTGATGAAGATGATGAAAATCCTAATGCATGCTCCCTAAGAGAAGCCATACGTACAGCAGAATTACGTAAATCTTATGGTGGGTGTTCAATTGGTAATATCGATATCAATAAAGAAAAAAAAATTCAGTTAGACGAAGGTGTATATATATTAGATAGGGAGTTAGTACCTAAAGTTGATTTGACTATCATGGGGAAGTTACCTGTTGATTGGGAGAAGAAGAATGTATTAACAAATGCATATCCTGCTCGAACCGATTTAAAAACAACTATACGGGCCAGAAATAATACACGGTTGTTTAATACAACAGTGTCAAATACAAAATTAGCACTAAATAATTTGGTCTTAAGTGATGGACAAACAACGGATCGTGGTGGAGCAATTTATGCCGGTTCGGATGTTAAATTAGAAAACACTAAAATCTTAAATTCAAAAGCTGCTGTAAGTGGTGGAGCTGTTTTTCTAGCTGGTCCATCTGCTTCTCTTGAGGTTAATAATTCTCTAATACAGTTTAATAATTCACCAAAGGGTAGTGTCGTAGCGATGACATGCTTTAATGATAATTTATACCCTAAGCGCGATATAAAAATTAATTCTAGTAGTATTATTGGGAATGGTAACTTACAATCTCTAAGTATGTTTGAGTTTTGTGGTGAACCTGGTGTTTCGTTGAATACAAATACAATTACAGGTAATCAGGCTAGCCTCAATAATGGTAATCTAATCAAATTTACTGGAGATACACTTTCAGGTTCTGCTTCCCAGAATAATCCAAGTATATTAAGCGATGGTTCTATATTTTTATTAAAAAGCAATACAATCGTTAGTAATGCCGCCAAAACAATATTTTTATATGATAAGTTAGGTTATAAGGAACTTGGATTCAATCTTATTGCATTTAATGATGGAGGGTATGCTTGTAGATATTTGCTTGGAGAAGCAAAAGTAGAAGAGAACACTGGTTTGGTTTTAGATTACAATGCATTATCACTTAGTGGGACAAAAAAATGTGATTTACCAGAAAAATTACTTGGTGAAAAGAATACTAATATAAGTGTTGATCACATTGGTAATATTGGTACTCTTTTAAGCCCCTTACAAAAGGCTTCAGAAGAAAATAACTTCTTACCTTTATTTTATCCGAAGAATAATCTTCTTATTAATGTAAAACATGAAGATGATATTAAATGTAGCTTACAAGATCAGCGTGGATTATCTAGATTAGTTGACGGAACTTTATATTTTAATCCAGATGCGAGAAATAGCTGTGATATAGGTTCGGTTGAATTAAAGACACTGACAGCGGGTGATATTATTGATTTATCTAACACATCCCTCAGTCTTTTAATAGAAGGATATAAACTCCAAGTTACACGTTATGAAAATCTAATAAAAAATCCAGATGATCCCAATTTGGTTACATCTGATAAAGAGTTTCTTGAGATTTATAAAAATCTTTTGAAAACTACACAAGATGCTATGCAATATCGCACAATATTTGTAGATTTAAGAAGGTATAGCTTACCAATTCCTGAAGATATTCAACAAATGGATGGTAGTCATCGATTACAATTTTTTGATGATAAAAATTATCAGGTGGAGGTTGAAACTTTAGGAAAGGGAATAATTGAGGAACAAGTTTATAATGTTAAAGCAGATCCAAATCTTGTTTGTGAATGGAATAAGGAACTTCAACAATTCTTAATTTATAGGAAAGACGATGAGATTACTCAGGCCGGTGATAAGGTTTTCTGTAAATATACTATTAAATCAAATATTACTGGTACAACTTCTTCTGGACTAATCAAAGCTGCATTTGTAAACACTCCACCAATTGCAAAAGATACTACGGTTACTTTGAAGTATCTTGAAAATCAAAAAGTAACGTTAGATTTACTAGATTTTGCAAGTGATGAAGGGGATACAGGTGAAAGCCGTAAGGGGCCGATAAACAACCCGAATAAACCTCAGTTCTGGAGAAATGCAGATGGTATAGAGTTGCCGATTCGTTTATCTAATGTGTCGAGTAATTTAATCATTACCGCTGATCGTGAAGGGAAATGTCCTGCTCCTGATCAACAAGAAAAGTGTGTGGGTGGAAATATTTATATTAAAGAAGCAAATTCTTTTAATCCATTTAACTTTGCATTTAATTATCAGGTATATGATGCTGATGCAAGCATATCAAATCTCGCTACTGTTAAGGTGATCAGTACAGCGACTACCACGGATGACTCACGTAAAGCTAGTCATGGCGGAGGCGGTAGTACGGGTATCCTTTCTTTATTTGGTTTGTTGGGCTTGCTTGCTTATCGTCGTTTAAGAAAATAGATTAAGACCAAAAAATAGCGCCTATCGATGGCGCTATTTTTTGGGATTGATTTTATATTTTGTTAATAGAGATCATTTTATTAATATTCAGCGTACTTGGTTAAGTATTCTTCTCTGATGTTTACACGTTCTTCTAAGCTGGCGTTTTGCATACGTTTACGTAATGTAGTTCGTTCTTGTGTACTCATCTTTTGCCATACATCACGCATTTTTTGTTTTTCATCATCAGGTAATTGTGTAAACCATTCCATCCGTTGTTGCAGTTGCGAACTTTGATCGGTTGGAATTTCTTTTAAAGTTTGATAGCGTTGAATAAGAACTTTTTGTTCTTCTGGGGATAAATCATCCCACGCTTCTTCAGTCGTTGCTTTGATTGGCTTTGAAAATGGCCAAAAACGTTCTGAACCAGCAAAACTGGTTTGTAATAAACTTAATGTACACACAACAAGTGCTAATCGTTTAGCTGCCATGTCTGACCTTATCCTCACCCAAGACCATTAACATTTCCATGTCTTCTACCATTTGTGGTGAAAGTTTTGGATTGATAACAACTTGATTTTGTGGTTTATCTGCTAATTCTATAGAGTTCGGTAAAACCACAATTCCCGTAATGGCTGCGGCTAATGCAAAGCCACCCATTTTCCAAATACTATAGTAGGACGTTGATTTTTTTTGAACCTTATCCAAAACCTGATTCATCACTAACATTTTATTGTGATGTTGTGCTTTCTCAAGCTGATCAAGTTTGGAAGTCACTTGTTTGGTGAACTCATCTTTATTATTCATCTGATGATCCTCCCGTGTGTGGATTTAAATGCGCTAACGTAACTTTAAGCCCTTGAATCGCACGGTGGTAATGTGTTTTGACACTGCCTTCGCTGCAATCCATAATCTGGGCTGTGGTCATCGTATCGAAACCTTCCCAGGCCCTTAGCATAAATGCTTGTTGTTGACGAACAGGGAGTTGATGAATCGCGTTTTGAATCTCTTCCATCGTGACTGCTTGATTCAGAAATTCGAATGGATTTGGTGTGGATTCATCTACGATATCAATGACTTCTTCATCGTCATCTAAATTCATTTTTTTAAATAAAGAAAATGGATTTGCGCGACGTGCTTCTTTGCGTCTCCAATCTTGTAATTTGTTATTTAAAATCGTATAGAACAGTGGATACCATTCTTCAGTATTTTTTTCGGCATAGGATTTATGTAAAGAGATAAATGCCTCTTGTACTAAATCCATGGCAATGCCTTGTTGGCCTTGAGTTGCACTTTCCATCATGACCAACGCACGACCTGTCACGTCTTGCATAAAAAAACGAAGACGTTGTTCAACCGTACTACAATCAGTACTGTTGTCAGTTCGAGCCTGTTTCGGTGCTAAATCCATAGAGATGGAAAATCCTGTCATGGATACCCACCATTATTCTCAATTCATTAATCATATAACGTTGAAAATGGCGGGTGCGTTGACAACTGAAGCAATTATTTTTGTAGTGTAATTGATTTCAGCATCAAAAAAATCGGCTTTAATGTAATTTAACGTTTTATTGGCGCTGACGAACCATTTCAAAAAAGCAAACTGAACCTGCGATAGCAACATTCAAAGATTCTTGTCCACCGGGTTGAGGAATCGCTACAGCTTGGGCATGTTCTAAAGCGTAGTCACTGGCACCTTGTCCTTCGTTGCCTAATATCCAAACACAGGCTTGGGTTAAATCTTGTGAGTATAAGCTTGTGGAGCGATGTGAACTGGTGACAAAAACAGGGATTTCAAATTGTGAAAGAATGTCCTTGAGTTCAATATTTTCAAAACAGCTCAAACTAAAGTGTGCACCCATGCCTGCACGTAAGACACGTGGTGACCAGAGTGATGCTGAGCCTTGAGTACAGATAATTTGTTGGATGTTGGCTGCTGCGGCTGAACGTAAAAGTGTTCCGACATTGCCTGGATCTTGAACATTTTCAAGAATGAGTGTGTCTTTACTAAAGTCAATATCTTGTGAATTTTGAGGTATATCAATAATCGCTAAACAAGGCAGCGTCGTTTCTAAAATACTCAAATCTTTATATAAAGACTCGCTAATGACAAAGACATGACCAGGATATTGGTCAATGATTTTCTCTAAATCGGGGTGTTCTAATGCTTTTTCAGTGGTAAATAAAGACGCGATTTTATTTTGTTGTTGCAACCATGCAAGACAAAGATGGATGCCTTCTAGAACGGTTTGCTGATTTTTTTTTCGAGCACTATTGAGTTCAATCAGCCCACGCAAATGTTTGATTTTTGCATTGTCTTTTGATTCTAGAAAAATAAGTGACATAAAATAAACATCCAAAAGGGCAGTATAAGTTGATTATAATGCCCTGATAATTAAAAGTAATTAATGATAACTTGTGACGCGTTCAACTTCATTTTTTGAACCAATAATCACGGGCACACGTTGGTGTAATTCCGTTGGTTGAATTTCCATAATACGCACACGTCCTGTTGTTGATGCACCGCCAGCTTGTTCAATCAACATACTCATCGGGTTTGCCTCATACATTAAACGTAAACGGCCCGCTTTTTTCGGGTCTTTCAAATCGTAAGGGTAGAGGAAAATACCGCCGCGACATAAAATACGATGGATATCGCCGACCATACATGCAACCCAACGCATATTGAAGTCTTTTTCACGGACTGAGGTTTTCCCAGCGAGAAGTTCATCAATATAACGTTTTACAGGATTTTCCCAATGACGTTGGTTGGATGCATTAATTGCAAATTCTTGAGTATCTGCTGAAACTTGAACTTGTTCAGTCGTTAACAAGAATGTTTGAGTTGTTGGATCAAATGTAAAGAATGCGACTCCAGCACCGATAGTGAGTGCTAACATCGTTGATGGGCCATAGAGTACATAGCCTGCAGCAACTTGTTCGGTACCTGCTTGCATAAAGTCAACAGATTGAGTCACTGCATTTTTAGCAGGTAAGATAGAGAAAATCGTACCGACACACATATTAATGTCGATGTTGCTTGAACCATCTAAAGGGTCAAACAAAACAAGATATTTTCCATTTTCTTGGGCAGGGGTGAAATCGTCTAATTCTTCAGATGCTAGACCGCCGACCTGAGGGTGAACTTTTAAAGCATCAATTAAATAATCATTAGAGATCACGTCTAGTTTTTTTTGCGTTTCACCTTGAACATTTTCGTTGCCAGCACTACCTAGAATTCCAGCTAAAGCGCCTTTTTGAAGTGCTAGATCAATCGTCTGACATGTCGCTGCAATTGTTTCGATGACTTGTGCCAACTCTGGAGTCAAATTCCCATTTTGTTGTTCTAGGTATTGGGTCAAGCTGAGGTTTGACATATTAAATAGCTCCGATTTAGCAGCGTCAAAATAGATGAAAATGAATGTGGCTATTCTAGATGAGAACGCTCAAAAATAAAAATTATCTTACTTTATTTATGTTGCTTTTATGATTACAAGCATGCCATTACATGCTATGTTGGACGGATAATAGACAGGATGTTTGGAGATTAAAATGTCAACCAAAAATTTTGAAGCGACACCGACCGATAGCGAAGCAATCAGCTTAGAGAAAATTTCTAAAGAAAGTGTGAAGGATGCTTGGAAAGCTTACGAAGCTAAACCTGAATATAAGGAATTTAATAAGCATGATTTGATTGAGTCAATGCAACCAGTGGAAACAGACGATACCAAATCACAAACATAAAAAATGCTCACATGATGTGAGCATTTTTTATTGCAATGTGTTTATTTCAATAATGGTGGAACTGCTTCATAGTTAATTTCTACACGGCGGTTTTCTTTCCATGCAGCTTCGTTATGACCTGCATTTACTGGTGCTTCTTTACCATAACTTACAGCCTCAAGTTGCTGTGGGCTTACACCATTGGTGACCAAAAAGCTTTCAACTGCTTTGGCACGACGTTCACCTAGTGCCATGTTGTATTCACGTGTACCACGTTCATCCGTATGTCCAGTAAGTGCAACACGTGAGTTTGCATTGGCGATTAGAAATTGAGCATGCGCTTGTAGTGTTTGGTAATCTTCATTTGATAGATCACTACTATCAAAACCAAAATGTACAACACGTTTAGCTAAGAATGCTTTGTTGGCAGCGGTTACGCCTTTAGATGATGCACCCGCTAAGTTTTGAGCGTTTAATGCGGCATCTTCACTTAAACCTTCAGTACTGACAGTCGTACCAGTAGGTGTGTTTCCAGCAGTAATGTCAGTCGCTGGTTTACGGCTTGCACAACCAGTAAATACAAGCGTCGCTGCAATGAGGGGAAGGGTTAGGTATTTCATATTCATGTGATTCTCCAATAGATCCGATTTCTTCAATAGATTAAAGTTATTTTGGTGCCCAAGCGGGTTCACGGACTTCACCTTGCTCGCTTGGTAGATTCATACGGAAACGACCATCAGTAGACATGATCGACAATAAACCTCGATTGCCCTCACGGGTCGCATAAACAACCATTTGACCATTCGGTGAGAAGCTTGGTGATTCATCTAAACTGGTTGGGGTTAAAATATTGGTGATGCCTGTATTAATATCTTGAAGGGCAACTTTATAATTGCTACCGCTAGGGCGATGTACTAAAGCAATCTTTTTGCCATCGGCACTTAGCGTACCGCGTGCATTGAAAGCGCCTCTGAATGTCAAACGTCTAACAGAATTATCAGCAAAGGTGTAGCGATAAATCTGTGGAGAACCACCACGATCAGAGGTGAAAATAAATGATTTACCATCTGGTGCATAGCGTGCTTCAGTATCAATCGCAGTATCGTTAGTCATACGTTGTACTTGGCGTGTATTCAGATTCATTTGATAGATTTCTGGATTGCCATGCATTGATGCGGTGAAGAGCATAGATCGACCATCTGGAGAGAAGCTTGGTGCTCCATTTAGTCCTCTAAAACTTGCTAAGACTTCACGTTGACCTGTCGCTAAATCTTGGAGATAAATCGCAGGACGTTTGGTTTCAAATGAAACATAAGCAATTTTTTTAGCGTCAGGTGTCCACGTTGGGGAAAGTATTGGATCACGTGATGCCAATACTGTTTTCGGTTGCTCACCATCGGTATCTGCAACTTGCAATGTGTAGCGTTGAGCAGGAGTTGCTTGGTTACGCAATACATAAGCGATGCGCCCACTAAAATCTCCAGCAATGCCCGTCAAGGCTTGATAGATTGCATCACTGATCATGTGTCCAGCTTGGCGAACACGTCCCGCAGGTACTGTTAAAACTTCATTGAGTAAGTATTGTTGCTTTTGGACATCGTAGAGTTGATAGTGAATTTCAAAGGTATTGGCATTAATGGCTTTACTTTGACCAACAACAACGTATGGAACGCCAGCATTTTGCCAATCACCAGCCTGAATCTGATTCATACTTGCTGTTGCTGGCAGATTTTTTGAGGCGCTGGTAAAGCGACCAGAACGGTTTAAATCATTTTCAACAATCGGGTAGATCGCAGAGTCATTTGTAAATGGCACGATTGCGATTTTAGGTGCTTTTTCGGGTGCTTTTGCAATTTCTAGGTGAAGTTGAGCAAAAGCTGTTACAGGAATAGCGGCACTAATCGCAGTGAAAACTGCGATGGCGATGAGATGCTTACGAGTCTTTTCCATATTTAAAATTACTTGCTTTCGTGTTTTTGTGGCTGTTGATTATTTAACATAGTTACATGCTTTGTGCTATTAAAAGCATGTAACGTTAACTATTTATTACTATTTCGCTGTGAAACTCGAAGTAAAGCTTCTTGCTTCTCGACGAGCGTCAGGATCTTCAGGCATTGGGTAGGGGGCAGCAGCTCGTACAGCGGCTTCTACACTTGCTTTTACGTCAGGGTCACTTGCATTAACAATGACAGATAAAACGGCACCACTATCACTGAGTGTTACACGAGCTGTAGCTTTTTGTCCTGACGACCCTGTTGGTAAGTTCCAAGCACGCTCAATTTTATTGGTGAAATCTCGCTTAGCTGTTGAAGCAATACGTCTAGATTCAGCTTTTTTCTGTGCGGCTTCTTGTTCAGCCTGTTTTGCAGCAGCAGCTTTCGCGTCTGCATCAGCTTTTGCCTTGGCATCTGCGTCGGCCTTACGTTTCGCATCTGCGTCAGCTTTCGCCTTAGCGTCTGCATCAGCTTTACGTTTCGCATCTGCATCGGCTTTTGCCTTAGCATCAGCGTCAGCTTTGCGTTTCGCATCTGCATCGGCTTTTGCCTTAGCATCAGCGTCAGCTTTGCGTTTCGCATCTGCGTCAGCTTTACGTTTCGCATCTGCATCGGCTCTGCGTTTTGCATCTGCGTCAGCTTTACGTTTAGCATCAGCATCGGCTTTTGCCTTAGCGTCTGCATCGGCCTTACGTTTCGCATCAGCATCGGCTTTTGCCTTAGCGTCTGCATCGGCCTTACGTTTCGCATCTGCGTCGGCTTTTGCCTTAGCGTCTGCATCAGCTTTGCGTTTCGCGTCTGCATCGGCCTTACGTTTGGCCTCAGCGTCGGCTCTGCGTTTTGCATCTGCGTCGGCTTTTGCCTTAGCGTCTGCATCAGCTTTGCGTTTCGCGTCTGCATCGGCTCTGCGTTTTGCATCAGCCTCGGCTTTTGCCTTAGCGTCAGCGTCGGCCTTACGTTTTGCATCTGCGTCAGCTTTTGCCTTAGCATCAGCGTCAGCTCTGCGTTTTGCATCTGCATCGGCTTTTGCCCGAGCTTCTGCATCAGCTTTGCGTTTCGCGTCTGCATCGACTTGTTTGGCTTTACTTGCTTCATCAGCCTGACGTTTTTGCTCTGCTAATTTTTCTTGTTGTGCTTGTTCAGCTTTTTGCTTTTCAGCAGCAAGCTGTTGTTCAGTCGGTTGTGATGGTGTTGCAGGTAAATTTTGTGGCAATGTATCGTCGACAATAGGCGCTTGAATTTCTTCAGCTTGGTTCTCGGCTGTTGTTTCAGAGTCTATTTGTTTTGGTAAATCTTCGGGTTTTACCAAAGTAGTCGTCAACTTTTTAGGTTGCTCAAGTGGTTTGCTCATACCCAAATACAATAAGCCAACAATAGCCACGACATGAACACCGAGTGTAAAACCCAGTGCAATCGCATTTTGTTTTTGTTGATAAGGTGGCTTTTGAAATTTTTTCATAGCTTATTTTAACGGCTCTGTCAGTAAGCCCACTTGGGTTAAACCTGCATCTTGTAAACTTGCCATGAGTTCAATGACATCCCCATAAGGACGTGTTTTATGACCACTGACTAAGACGGTAAGCATTTTATTTTCTTGCTCAGCTTTTGTTTGAGCAGCGCTCAAAACTTGCTCTAGCTCTGCTAAAGATACTGGTTGATCATCTTTATGATCTTGAAATTGCAAATATATATTGCCATTTTCTCCCAGTGTGACCATTGCAGGCATATCTTTGGATTCGATAGGAGGTGTGTTTGCTTGAGGCAAGTCAACTTTAATGCCACTAGTGATCATGGGTGCTGTGACCATAAAAATAACCAACAGCACGAGCATGACATCAATATAAGGAACGACATTCATATCACTTTTAAGTGGTTTTTTGATGCGCTCAAAACGTCCAGATCGTTGAATCGCCATTATGCATCTTCCTGAGTCGTTCCAACAGATTGGCGTTGTAACAGGGCAACCATTTCTTCTGCAAATAAAGCACGATCTGTATAAATTGCTTCACCTTTAGCAGTAAAGTGGTTAAATGCCAGTACAGCAGGGATCGCAGCAAATAAACCAATCGCTGTCGCAATGAGTGCTTCTGCAATACCTGGTGCAACAGTTGCCAACGTTACTTGATCGACTGCGGCTAGACCAATAAAAGCATTCATGATGCCCCAAACAGTACCAAATAAACCAATATATGGGGCAACAGAACCGATACTTGCAAGTACACCTAAACTTTGTTCTAAGTGACCTTGTTCACGACTTAAACCGACACGAAGAATACGTTCGGTTCCATCAATGGTTTGTGTGGTGTCGGCTTTGCGTTTTTTTAGTTTAAAAAACTCAGCTAAACCTTGATAAAAAATATCTTCCAAACCATGACGTTTTGAGTTGAGTTGAGCATTATTGTAAAGCGTATTTAACTCGGCACCTGACCAAAACATTTTTTGAAAATGTTCATCGGCTTGTCCTGTTTTTTTATAGCTCATATGTAGTTTCGCAATCACATACCAGCTATAAATAGAAGCAAATAACAAGATCAGCATGACCAGTTGTACAACAGGGCTTGCTTGTAAAATAAGGTCGGAAATATGCATTGAAGAGTCTAAATTAGTTGCCATAAGTTCAGTGCCAAAAGTTTATTTTTCGTCCTGTGCTAATTCTTTTTGAATCAGATCACGAATTTCGTCAGGAAGTCTACGTGGCATTAACTCTTTGTTGAGACATGCCAACACAACCTCACCTGAAGCCAGCAAGATTTCACCACGATAAATATTTTGTTGCAACACAAAAGATGCCGCTTTACACGAAATAACACGTGCTGTAACGGTAATCAAATCATCCATTAATATAGGACGTACATATTTGACCTGAATTTGATGTACCACGAAGTTGTAGTCTTGTTGATGCCAGTAGTGATCTACGCCTGCTGCACGTAGCCATTCAGTACGGGCGCGCTCCATAAAACGGATATGATTGGCATGGTAAACAATACCGCCTGCGTCAGTGTCTTCGATATATACACGGATATTGAATTCGAAATGATTTGCCATGTCCTTTAACCTATTTCAGTATGTTTCGGGCGATGGTGGAATGATAGGGTTTCGAGATAGCGATGGAAATAGTAATAAATAACATATTGGTGACAGAGGGGAAAAATAAAGCCCTGTGAAAGGGCTTCATTTTTGTTTAAGCAGAAATTAATAGAATTCAATCCAGTCGATTGTTTGAGGGAAGCCCATAACGCTGCGATTATTGGCATAAGCATTAATTAACGCTTGACCATTGGTAGTTCGAGTAATAACAATCGAATTTTGTTTGTTATTGATATCTTCGATATCTAATTTAGCTTGGCTTGGATCCATTTTTTCAAGATATTGAATGTTGTTAAATGCAAAATGGGAGTTAAAGTTGACAGAGAAAAATTTTGCTTTAACGTCTCCGGTTAACTGACCTTTCGCATTGCTATCTATTTCCCCTGTAGAGATTGAGTAATCAGAAGTCAACGTGTAATTATTTATAATAAACTGATAGTTGTTGGTTTTGTCGAGTTTATCTAGAGACTTATAAGTGAATTGATTAGCTTCGAATAAATCACGATAAATATCATTGCTCATAGAAGTGGAGGTCTTAGTCAGTTTTCCATTAACTGTATGGAGCTCATCTGCAAAATCAATATTAAAATTAATTAAAGTTAAATCAATTTTTTCTGAATTTGATGATTGGCTAAATTTAGCTTGAATAGTACCAGATGCAATGACTACTTCATCTCGCCCAAAAATAGGATATGATCCGTTATTGGAGTTAACAGTGAGGTTTTTACAGTTGTTTAAGGTCACACTACTATCATTGTTTAATATTGCACTGCCTGATTGGCAAGAAACTGTATGGTGATCAGGATTTTGGTTGCTAATTAGATTGTGGATTTCTTGTGCTATGGTGCCAATTTCAATTATTGGATTTTCATATTCGTTTGAAATAGAGACTACTGTTTCATTAATAATCTCAATATTCTCTTTCTTTGAAAAGTCTAATTTTTCTTTGCTATTGAATGATGGTTGGTTATTATCTCCACCCCCACATGCTGTCAATAACAGTGCTCCTGAGCATATTGTAGAAATTAATAATTTGTTTGTCATTTCTTACCCTTATATTAAATTTTGGTTAGTTTAGATATCTAATTTGATTTTAAGACGATAAATTATAACAGGAAATTTTATTTAAAAAAAATTGATATTTTTATAGAATAAATATCGTGTTAATACGATATTATATTCTATAAAAGCTTATTCAGGCGGTGTCAAACCAAACTGTAAATACGCCATATTGGTTGCAATACGACCACGTGCGGTTCGCATCACATAACCTTGTTGGATTAAATAAGGCTCAATTACATCTTCCAATGTTCCACTATCTTCTGCCATTGCTGCGGCTAAGGCCTCAACACCAGTCGGTCGTCCTTCAAAACGTTCTAGAAGCATAGATAAATAACGGCGATCTAAAGTATCTAAACCATCTTTATCGACATTGAGCATATCCAAAGCGCGTTGAGCCATGTCTTGCGTTACTTCACCATTGCCTTTGACTTGTGCGTAGTCACGGACACGACGTAATAAGCGATTGGCAATACGTGGTGTGCCACGCGCACGACGAGCAATTTCCGTTGAACCTTCTTTAGTTATCGGCACATCCATCAGGTTGGCAGAGCGCGTGACAATGTGAGTGAGATCTGCGACTGAATAAAATTCTAAACGTTGCACAATACCAAAGCGGTCACGTAAAGGCGAGGTGAGTAGACCAGCACGTGTTGTTGCAGCGACCAAAGTGAATGGGGGAAGGTCTAATTTAATTGAGCGAGCAGCAGGGCCTTCACCAATCATAATATCCAGTTGGTAGTCTTCCATAGCTGGATAAAGAATTTCTTCAATCACTGGAGATAGGCGATGAATTTCGTCAATAAATAAAACGTCACCTTCTTCAAGGTTGGTTAGCATCGCGGCCAAATCTCCTGCACGTTCCAATACAGGCCCGGAGGTTGACTTTAAATTACCCCCCATTTCACGTGCGATAATATTTGCGAGTGTCGTTTTCCCCAATCCTGGTGGACCGAAAATCAAGGTATGGTCTAAGGCTTCACCTCGTCCACGAGCAGCCCCAATAAAGATTTCCATTTGCTCACGCACTACAGGCTGACCAATATAGTCGGCTAATGAGGTTGGACGAATGGCACGATCAAAATGATCTTCAGGTTTTTCAGAACCACTGATTAAACGGTCTTGCATAATTGATTTGGTCTATCTTTATTTATTCAATGATTTAAGCGCAGCACGGATGATATCACTCGCTTCGGTAAATTCGGCTTTAACGGATTGAATCAGTTTTTGAGCTTCAAGTGGTTTATAGCCTAATGATTGTAAGGCAGCTTCAGCTTCAGCAACAGCAGAGTTTCCAGTGAATTGTATTTGAGTTGATGCTGAGTTATTCGAGGTCGTATGAGTTGAAAATGCTTTGAAACGATCACGTAGTTCAATCATCAAGCGTTCAGCGGTTTTCGCGCCGACACCAGGGACTTTCACCAATGTTTTGACATCACCATTTTCAACGGTATGTATCAGCATATCCACGCTCAAGGTTGAAAGAATACCTAAAGCCATTTTAGGGCCAACGCCATTGACTTTAAGTAGGGTGCGAAAAATGGTTTTTTCATTGGTATCAATAAACCCATAGAGTTGTTGTGCATCTTCACGAACCACCAAATGCGTCCATAAAGTCACTTTTTGTCCTTTTTGTAATTGGCAAAATGTCGAAAGAGGAGTATCTATTTCATAGCCGACACCATTTACATTCAGTAATACAGTTGGGGCTTCTAAGGCAAACACTTCGCCAATTAAACATCCGATCATGAGGTATATTTCACTATTTTATAAATGATTGAGTTTGTAGGGTAAAAGCAAAAAAGGTTTCTTACTTAATCTAAATAATCTGGTATTGTGTGCTTGAACAGCATTATTTACTCATCAATGACATCAATAACTTCTGGGTTATGGCTATATATTTGAATTAAAGCACGAACAAGCTTGTTGTAATCTTTAAAACTAATATCAAAATAAAAGTGCTCTAGCGTATAATCCGATTTTACTAAATGGATACCATCACGCATAAGTGAAATTTCAGCTATGTGATTGTAGCCACCATTACTTTGGTTATTAAACTCGAAATACACTTTACTACATTCTTTACCATCAAGTTCTTTCCGCCATAGTAAATATTCTGAATCAGATAGAAACATACTTACAGTCAAAACTCTATTTTCTACTGATTCGCTATATTTCATAATCTAAAAGCTCGATCTTACATCACTAAAAGAAACCTATTTTATTGCCTTTCAGCTCTTGTGCCAAACTATAGGCTTGGTGGTCAGAGAACTTACTAATAATATCCAAGACCTGCATAATATTTTGATAATGATTGCTTTGGAAATTTGCCCCAGAGTGCTGCAAAATTGAAAGCAAACGCTGTTCTTTAAAACTTAAGCTCTTATGTGGCATGGTCAATGGAACAAAAGCATCTAAAATCGTTTGTAAGCTTTGATGTGCAATAATTTCCAAACCTGATTTTTGTGGATGTTCAAAGATCCGATCTCGGGCAAGATTTTTTGCAGTTTGAATGCCTGCTTCAATATCAGGTGAGCAGTATTGTAAAAGGCTACCTTTGAGCTGACCTGTCAAGATTTCATAATGATGCTTGGCAAATGCTGAACTGACTTCTTCGACGAGACGTTTCATGACACGTCCACGTAAAGCTGCGATTTTTTGTTGCCATGTGGTGTGGGGTAAATACAACTCTTCGGGACGACCAAAGTCGGCGATTAAATTCAGAAATATGGGTTCGACTTCATCATAGTCCAACATGTTTAAAATAATGCCATCTTCTAAATCAATCAGCGCATAGCAAATATCATCTGCGGCTTCTAATAAATAGGTCAATGGATGGCGACAATAATGATATTCACCGAGTTGGATTAATCCTAGTTGTTCAGCAAGCTGTTTTAAGATCTCTTTTTCTGATTGATAACAACCAAACTTTGCTCTTTGGTGAGATGGGATATCACCTTGTGCTTCAATGGTTTTGGATAACCACGGATATTTAAGATAAGCCCCTAAAGTGGCGCAAGTCAGACGCATACCACCATCGTCAGGATGATAATCAATACGACTCAATAAGCGAAGACCTTGAGCATTACCTTCGAATTGACGCACATCGGCAGCTTCTTCTGGAGTCAATTTTGTAAGAAAGTCTCGATGTGATGCATCATCAAACCATTCTCGAATGGCATATTCGCCCGCATGCCCAAAAGGTGGGTTGCCAATATCATGGGCGAGACAGGCTGCTTGAATAATTGCACCGACATCCGCCGGTGAAATCCAAACGGGTAATTCATCTTTAATCTTTTCCGCAGCGAGCATGCCTAAAGAGCGTCCGATACAAGACACTTCCAGCGAATGGGTTAAACGAGTATGGATACCATCATGTTGGGTAAGCGGATGAACCTGTGTTTTTCTATTCAGTTGACGAAAGCTTTGGGAAAATATAATTCTGTCATAATCTTTATGAAATGGACTTCGAGCCAATTCTGAACTGCTTTTTTTACTACCTAAACGAATTGCAGAAAGCAATTCCAACCAACGCATTTGTTCCATGTATCATGATTCACTATCAATTCACGATCATCATGCCAAAAAAAATATCAAAGCACTAGGGTGGAGCGACATAAGTTGTCTTAGATCAGTCTGCATCATAAATGTCGAGATGAATAGAAATATAATTTATTGTGATAAACGCTTATCTAAACTAGAAATTATTAAAAAAGATGCAGTAAAAATAAGTGATATTGATTGTTTTACAAACTAAAAGAATTGTTACGAATACAGTCACAGTCATAAGGCTAAAAGGAATTCGCTAATTTACAGCAGAAAACTCTAGTTTTTAAGATGGATATGGCTAGCTGAAAAGAGCCTTTCACAGTAGAATATGCGCTCTTTCATAAGTCACATTGCGGTAGGTCTGTTCGATCTGCCCGTGGAGCCAAAGTCAACATGTTTATCGTGGCCGGTGCATCAGCACATTCTTCTTTTAAGAAAGCTCAACTCTTAAACCGTTTAACGTCAATGAGTTCTGTTCAATCTTTTGACAGCCAGTGGGTTTATTTGTTTGATCAAGCGCTCAACGAGCAGCAGTATCAATCGGCATTACAACTATTAAACGATGGTCAATCTTTTGAACTTCGCCAAGCTGCAAGTGATGAAATCCAGATTTTAGTGACACCACGTGTTGGCACAATTTCGCCGTGGTCATCTAAAGCAACCGATATTTTCCAAAACTGTAATACGCCGATTCATCGTTTAGAGCGTGGTCTTTTATTTACCTTAAAAGGGGTGAAAGAGATTTCGAACGAAGTGAAATTGGCATTACATGACCGCATGACAGAAAATGTTTTTGCTCAAATTGAAGATGCAACTGCACTGTTTTCTGAAACTGCACCAAAACCGTTGAACTCGATTGATATTTTGGGTCAAGGCAAAGATGCACTAGTTAAAGCCAATAATGAATTTGGTTTTGCGCTCTCTGATGAAGAAATTGATTACTTAGTCGCAGCATTTTCTAAGTTGGACCGTAATCCAAATGACATCGAATTGATGATGTTTGCACAGGCAAACTCTGAACATTGTCGTCATAAAATCTTTGGTTCTGAATGGACAATTGATGGTGAGAAACAACCATTATCATTGTTCCAAATGATTAAGAACACCTATAAAGAATCTCCAAACGATGTGTTATCAGCTTATAAAGATAATGCTTCTGTGATCGTCGGTTATGACACCATGCGTTTTTACCCAAAAGCGGATGAAAATGGTCACTTCGTATATAAATATAAGAGCCAAGCAGCTCACATCTTAATGAAGGTTGAAACGCACAACCATCCGACCGCAATTTCTCCATTCGCTGGTGCTGCAACTGGTTCGGGTGGTGAAATCCGTGATGAAGGTGCGACAGGTCGTGGTGGTAAACCTAAAGCAGGTTTAACAGGCTTTACGGTTTCTAACTTAAATATTCCGGGCTTTGAACAGCCTTGGGAAGAGAACTACGGCAAACCTTCACGTATGGCATCGCCATTACAAATTATGATTGAAGGTCCATTAGGCGGCGCGGCATTTAACAATGAATTTGGTCGTCCTGCGCTGAATGGTTATTTCCGTACTTTCGAACAGAATGTAAATGGTGAAGTAAAAGGCTTCCATAAACCAATCATGATCGCAGGTGGTTACGGTAATATTCGTCCTGACCATGTGGAAAAAGATGCGATTCAACCGGGTGACTTACTCATTGTATTGGGTGGCCAAGCAATGTTGATCGGTCTCGGTGGTGGTGCTGCATCTTCTGTAGACAGTGGTACGATGGGTGAGAGCCTTGATTTCGCTTCAGTACAACGTGAAAACCCAGAAATGGAACGCCGTTGCCAAGAAGTGATCGATACGTGCTGGCGTTTAGAAGACTTCAACCCAATCGTTTCTGTACATGATGTCGGTGCGGGTGGTTTATCAAATGCGATGCCTGAACTTGTGAACGATCACGAGTTAGGTGCGGTGCTCAATCTTCGTAAGATTCCATCATTAGAGCCGGGCATGAGCCCAATGGAAATTTGGTCAAATGAAGCGCAAGAGCGTTATGTCCTTGCGATTCGCCCTGAGTCTTTAGCACAATTTGAATCAATCTGTGCACGTGAGCGTTGTCCGTTTGCTGTATTGGGTGAAGCGACTGAAGCACGTCATTTAACAGTTGAAGATCCATTGTTTGAAAACAATGCAGTCGATATCCCGATGCAAGTGATGTTGGGTGGTACGCCACGTATGCAACGTGCGTATGAAACCATTGAACGTACAGGCACTGACTTTGATGCATCAAAAGTTGATTTGAAAGATGCGATCTTCCGCGTATTGAAAAATCCAACGGTTGCTTCTAAATCGTTCTTGATCACCATTGGCGACCGTTCGATCACAGGTATGGTTGCACGTGACCAAATGGTCGGTCGTTGGCAAGTTCCTGTTGCAGATGCAGCAGTAACCACAACGAGCTTACAAGGCTTCACAGGTGAAGCAATGGCAATGGGTGAACGTCCACCAGTTGCATTGTTAAACCCTGCTGCATCTGCTCGTTTAGCAGTTGCGGAAGCGATTACCAATATTGCATGTGCCAACATCGAACAAATCAGTGATATCAAACTTTCTGCAAACTGGATGGCTGCAGCTGGTCAAAAAGGTGAAGACCAAGCATTGTTTGAAGGTGTGAAAGCGATTGGTATGGAAATGTGTCCTGCATTGGGCATCGCCATTCCAGTCGGTAAAGACTCACTTTCAATGCGTACTACTTGGAATGATGGTGAAGACAAAGCTGTAACTTCTCCAATGACAGGCGTGATCACTGCATTTGCACCAGTTTTAGATGTACGTAAAACACTAACACCTGAATTAAAAAATATCGCTGATTCAGTATTGGTTCGTATTGATTTATCTAAAGGTCAGTTCCGCCTAGGTGGTTCGATCCTTGCTCAGGTTTATAAAGCAATCGGTTCTGTTACCCCTGATGTCGATAGTTTTGATGACTTCAAAGCATTCTTTGCATTGATTCAAGATTGGAACAATCGTGGTTTGATCAAGGCTTACCATGACATCGGTGATGGTGGTTTATTAGCGACTGTTGCTGAAATGATGTTTGCTTCACGCTTAGGTGTTGCTCTAGAAAATCAATCGACTGAAAGCTTATTTGCTGAAGAAATTGGTGCAGTACTTCAAATTACTGCTGCTGATTGGGCGCAGTTAGAAGTTGAAGTTGCAGCGTCAAGTTTGAAAGATGCCATCGCTGTTGTTGGTCACGTGAACACAACTGATCAATTGGTTATCAATGGTTTAATTTTAGAACGTGCTGAATTACAACAAGCTTGGGCTGAAGTATCTCATCAGATCCAACGTTTACGTGATAACGTTGAAACTGCTGATCAAGAGTTTGCCTTAATTGCAGATCAAAACCACAAAGGTTTAATTGCGCAAGCAACCTATGACTTAAATGAGCCTGTAGAAGCGCCATTTATCAATACACGTCGTCCAAGTATGGCGATCTTGCGTGAGCAAGGTGTCAACGGTCATGTTGAAATGGCAGCTGCTTTTGATAAAGTCGGTTTCAATACCATCGACGTGCATATGAGTGACTTACTTGCTGGTCGTGTGAGCTTAAGCGATTTTGAAGGCTTAGTGGCGTGTGGCGGTTTCTCATACGGTGACGTGATGGGTGCTGGTGGTGGATGGGCTAAATCAGTATTGTTCAACGCGAAACTACGTGATCAGTTTGAACAATTCTTCCATCGTGAAGATACCTTCAGCTTAGGTGTGTGTAACGGCTGTCAAATGATCTCTCAACTTGCGCCATTGATTCCGGGTGCAGAGCATTGGGGACGTTTCCATCGCAACATGTCAGAGGTATTTGAAGCGCGTGCAGTCAATGTTCGTGTAGAGAAATCGGTATCTATCTTGCTTGAAGATATGCAAGGTTCAATTTTACCGATTGCGGTTGCGCATGGTGAAGGTCGTTTAGTTGCAACTGAACAACAACTTGCAGCTTTAAATGCTGAGAACCAAGTGGTGTTACGTTATGTGGATAGCTTGGGTAATCCAACTCAGCACTATCCGTTGAACCCGAATGGTTCACCTGAAGCAATTACAGGCTTAACCTCTAAAGATGGTCGTGCGACAGTGATGATGCCGCATCCAGAACGTAACTTCCGTGCTTTACAGCATTCTTGGAAGCCTGAAGATTGGGCTGAAGATGGTGCTTGGTTGCGTATGTTCCGCAATGCCCGTAAATTTATTGGTTGATATAAAAGATTGATTGCTAGGAATGCCACTTTAGAGTGGCATTCTTTTTTTAAAGATTAAAAATAAATGATGAATATGAAAATAAAGGAAAGAATTAGATGCGAATTTTTTTATCAATAATAATTGGTATTTTTATCACAGGATTAGGTATTTTCTTTCTATACAATGGAAAATTAAATGGTACTGAGTCAGTAGTTCTTATTTTGGGTGGGGTACTCATAGGTTTCGTTGTTTATTTTTCCTCTGAAATACAAGAGTTTTCAATAGCTGGGAATGCTGTTAAATTAAAAGAATTAAGAGGTGAAGCACTTAAAACTATTGATGAGTTAAAGCAGGCACGGGCTGATACTTTTAGATTGATGTTGGTTCAAGTATTAAAACTTAGTGGTGGGTGGGGAAATGGATCAAAAGTGGAAGAAAGAGTCAAAGATTTTCTTAATACTTATGATGTTATTGTTAAATTTGAATGCGTAGAAGCTTTGAGTGATGATCTTAAAAACGCTTTAAGTGTATTAATAACATCTCAATATAATAAGTTACATTTCATTCATGAGTCAGAAAAGAAAAGCGAACAATACTGTTTAGATGATTTATGGAAGCCTCAAGATCTATACATAAAACTAAAAGATGAAATGGTTCAAGATATTATTGATAGATATCAAAGTGGAGGACCAAAATTTGAAGACATTAAAAGAGATATTTATTTAGCTCTAGAAGCTTATAAAGAACTTTACTTAATTTATAAAAAACTACAGTCTTAGGATACGAAATACATAAATCTCATTTTAGTTTCAATTGGTTCAATTTTTGCTTTCTCAATAATGATCATAAAAATCGGAGAACAATATGATGAAAAACGAAAATCACATAAGAATCATCTATAGCAAAGACAAAGGTTGGTTTTGGTTTGGCTTAACCGTCGTCATCCAAATTTTATTTATCTTTGTGAGTTATCTTGTGATGAATATTTCACTTTGATTTTTCTTTATTTTTAAGACTATGATCTAGCTAAATTCGTAAAGATCAAAGCTGCTAAACATATGCTAAAACTCATCTACTACGTACCTGAATCACATCTTGAATCAACTAAACAAGCCATATTTTCAGTTGGTGCAGGTGGGATAGGGAATTATGAACACTGCGCATGGCAAGTGAAAGGCATCGGGCAGTTTAAGCCCGTTAAAGGTGCAAATCCATTTTTAGGGCAGTTAGATGAATTAGAGCAACTCGAAGAATGGCGTGTTGAAACGATTGTCCCAGAAGAAAAAGCCAGTGCTGTCGCCAAAGCATTAAAGGCAAGCCATCCTTATGAAGAGCCTGCCTTTGAGTTTATCCAAATATTAGATATTGAATAATTAGGGTCTGCTGACATTTCAGCCATGCATTGCGTTATCGGCTAAAACGACATAAACAAGGCATGAAATGCAGGCAATGGTGATCCCCTTGTCAAGTTTCATAACACAGTTTAGGGAGGTTTTAGCCATAACCCTACGGGACAGGGACATTTTTTGCCGCTTCTGCGTTATGTTTTGCTTACTTAGAATGACTAAGTTTCGCAAAACATGCCTTGTACCGTCTAAAAAATGTCCTCTGTCGCAAGCATCTGTGAAATGTCAACAGACCCTATACTTTTTGAATAAATAGGTCACGATCAAAACGATATTGAGGGAAGAATACGCCATCTTTGGCACGTTCACCTGCACCAATCACCATCACAGGATGTTGCTGATCATTTAATTTCAGAATTTTACGTACTAAAGGTTCATCAAAACCTTCCATCATACAACTATCAAAACCATAGGCACGTAATGCCAATACAAAATTTTCACATGCTAAAGCGGTCGTTTTAGTCGCCCATAGTTTTGCATCGGCAGGGTTAAATGCAGTCACAGGAAGTTGTTTATCGAGTGTGCGGGCAACCTTAAATGCAACTTTCTTAAAATTACCCAATGCATTGAAGTAACCTGTTTTATAGTTATATGGAATAAAACGATAATACTTTTGTACAGCAGGTGGTGCTTCAGGGAAAGGGAACTCCGTGATATTCAGTTTTGCCATTTCATCAACGCGATCCGTACGAGCAACACATACGATCAATTCAGGTGCTGTTTTGGCCGCAAGTTGGTTTAAACATGCTTTGACCAGTTGTTTTTTCTTGGCTGGATTTTGCACAACGTAAAACGTCCAAGGTTGTAAATTCGATGAGTTTGGCGCAAGCAATGCCAAATCCAAACATTCATCTAAAATTTCGCTTGGAATCGGTTTATCGGTAAATTTACGTACTGAACGGCGGCTTTCAACGACTTTGCGGAAGTTGGCAACATCAATGTCTTGTGGCGCAGGTTCGTAATAGCGTTTTTTTTCGGAAGATGTTTTTTGGGTTGTCATGAGTTCGATATTTTCCTAAATATTTATTCTTCTATTGGGACATTCCGACAAAAACCAACTGATGAAGTGAACAAGTTACTTTTTTATAAAAATATTGAATCAGTAAATTTTTTTAGAATCAAAAAAGTCTAAATAAAGAAGCAAGTTACTCAAGGGGAATAACTTGCTTTTAAAATTAAAAATGATATGAAGATTAAGCCGTTGCAGTTTCTAGTTTTGGTTCTGGACGTTTGAGTAATGCATAACTGATTCCTGTAATACAGCTACCCGCTGTAATTGCAGCGAGGTACAGCCACGCATGATTAATCGCATTTGGAATAAGTAAAACAAATACGCCGCCATGTGGTGTAACCAATTCACAGTGGAATAAGGCGACCAATGCACCCGTAACAGCACCACCTAAAATACAAGCTGGAATCACACGCATTGGATCTTTAGCTGCAAAGGGAATTGCACCTTCCGAAATAAAACATAGACCTAGTACAAAGGCAGCTTTGCCAGCATCACGTTCACTTTGATTGAATTTATTTTTTGCTAACAAAGTTGCAATCGCCATACCAATGGCGGGAACCATACCGCCAGCCATGGTCGCCGCCATTGGCATATAGGTATTTGTGGTGAGTAGCCCTACTGTGAAGGCATAAGCTGCTTTATTAATTGGACCGCCCAAATCAATACACATCATTGATGCGAGTACGATGCCCATCAAAACAGCATTGGTTGTACCCATATTGTTAAGGAAATCTTTCATCATTTCAAAGATATGTGCGACTGGCTGTCCAACTACATAGTACATAATCAGACCTACTGATAGTGTGCCTAAAAGCGGAATGATCAGAATAGGTTTTAATGACTCTAAACTGGTTGGCAATTTAATTTTCTTGGCGAGAAAAAGGGCAATGTAACCTGCGAGGAAACCTGAAACGATACCACCAAGAAAACCAGCATCAAGTTGTGTGGCAATTAATCCACCAATCAAGCCGGGCGCTAAACCAGGTCGGTCAGCGATTGAATAGGCAATATAACCCGACAGCATTGGTACCATTAAGGTAAATGCTGCTGCACCGATTTGTTTTAGTATATAAGCTAGGCTTCCTGTTTCTTCCGCTGCATTAAGACCGAAACAAAGTGATAGCGCAATTAAAAGACCACCTGCCACGACCATAGGCAGCATGAAAGACACACCAGTCAGTAGGTGTTTATAAACGCCAGTTTTTTCTTGGCTTTTATTTTCTGCCGTTTGTTTACTTTGTTTGGATGATTCAAGAACGGTTGCTTCACTGATTGCTTCGGAAAATGTTTTATCTGTTTGTTTAAGCGCAAAACCTGTACTGCAACGATAGACACGTTTACCCACAAAACGATCGGTATTCACTTCAATATCAGTGGCTAGAATAACAATGTCAGCTGCGGCAATCGCTTCATCAGTGAGGATGTTTTTTGCACCTACAGAGCCTTGTGTTTCAACATCAATCTGATAGCCAAGTTTATTTGCACCTTGTTGTAATGCTTCGGCAGCCATAAACGTATGAGCAACACCCGTTGGGCAAGCGGTAATCGCAACAAAACGTTGAGCTTGCTGTGTGCTGTTCAGTTGGGTTTCAGCTTTGAGTTGATCAATTGGCTGTGCATGCGCTAAAGCGTATTGAAAGGCCTGTTGAATATCTTGGTTCGCTTGTTCCAGTGAAATAGTGACGACTGGATAGGCTTTAAATGGGTCAAGTTGAGTCGGTGTCTGGCCAATAAAAATAACTTTATTAAATTCAATGTCAGGAATTTGATCTTTTACTGAAATGGTATGACTTTCAAAACCTTGTTGTTTCGCAAGCTGCGCCAATTTTTTTGTCAGAATCAATGCATCAACAGGATTTTGAGGATGATTGATGACCAATAAGAGAGAGTTAAGGGTTTGCATCAGATTCACTCAAGGTTTTGATCGTTGTGTGTTGTTTTAAATCAGCTAAAAGTTCAGGGGTTGGAACACGAAAGCCCACCTGAGTTACGGCATGACTGGCAATTGCCGTTGCTGTTGCTAGGATATCGTCTGTCGATAACTGGTTCGCTAGTCCATGAATCATGCCAGCCAAAAGGGAATCTCCAGCACCTACAGTACTTTTCACATGTACTTTAGGTGGTTGTGCAGCATAAGCTTTGTTTTGATGAAGCCAATGTACGCCATGTTCACCCATTGAAATGACGATATGTTCAATTTGAGAATTGAGTGATTTGAATAAGTGTTGTTGATCTTCAAGACTTTCAACAGACACCCCAAAACTTTCTTGTAATTCATCGGTGTTGGGTTTGATCATCCACGGATTCATGGCGATCGCAGCCGTTAAAGCTTTTCCACTCGTGTCTACAGCAACAGGTTTGTTTGGTATGTGTAGGATTTGCATGAGTTGTTTTAAATCATCCACGCCAAAGCCCAATGGTAGGCTACCCGCAATCACTACATAATCTACTGAGTCGCTACATTGTTGAATGCGTTTGAACAATGCTTGTTTATCTTCGGTAGACACTTGAAAGCCTTGACCATTAATATCGGTCATTCGTCCAGACTGTTCAGCAATTTTGATGTTTTGGCGAGTTTCACCCTCAATATAGATAAATTGGTCGTCAAACTGCATCGCTTGAAAATGCTGCTTAAAGAGCATTTGATTTTTAGTGCCTAAAAAACCAGACACAATCAATTCATGTCCTAAATCATGTAGCACTTGGGCAACATTAAGTCCTTTACCTGCGGCATGATATTGAATGTTCTGCTGACGATTGACTTCGCCGATACGTAACTGTTCAAGTTCGATGGTGGCATCAATCGCAGGGTTGAGGGTAATGGTTAAAATTTTAGCCATGTGTTTGCTCCACGAATGATCGAACGGCAGGTGCACTTTCACATTTGAGTGCGTGTTGGGCAAGCTGTTGGCAATCAGCAAAATTAAGCTGACGAATTTGTGCTTTCACTAGCGGAATACTGGATGCTGACATACTGAGTTCGTTTACACCCAAACCCAGTAAAACGGGCACAGCTTTGGGATCTGCGGCAAGTTCGCCACAGACACCGACCCATTTTTGCTGTGCGTGAGCTGCACGTACAGTTTGATCAATTAACATTAAAATACTTGGGTGTAGTCCATCAGCTTCGGCAGATAAAATAGGATGTCCGCGATCGATCGCTAACGTGTATTGGGTTAAGTCATTTGTGCCGATACTGAAAAAATCGACTTCTTTTGCAAGCAAGGGTGCGATTAAGGCTGCTGATGGAACTTCAATCATAATGCCGACTTCGAGGTTCGGGCAGGGATGCTTAAGCAAAACCTCATCTAAAATTGCTTTAGCAGCGCGCCATTCTTCAATACGTCCGACCATTGGAAACATGATTCTTAAAGGGCGATCATCCGCAGCACGAACCAATGCCATTAATTGTTGACGTAATAATTGTGGTTTACGTAAGGTTAAACGGATACCACGCACACCCAAGAAGGGGTTTTCCTCAGCATCTATCGGTAAGTAAGGTAACGGTTTATCACCACCGACATCTAAAGTACGGACTACCAAAGGTCGACCAGCCAAGGTATCTAATACATGGCGGTACTCTTTTTCTTGTACGTCTTCGTCAGGTGCTTGGCGATGCGCCATAAAGACTAACTCAGTGCGTAATAAACCAATTGCTTCTGCACCGTAGTTCACCGCTTTTTCAGTATCTAAAATTTTACCAAGATTAGCTGCCACTTCGACTCGATGCTGATCTAAGGTAATAGCTGGCTCGTGACAATGTTGCTCAGCTTCATGACGACGTTGATGTTGTAACTCACGTTCTTGGATAGCATCGTCAATCTGTGCTTGAGATGGATTGATTTCAAATGCACCTGTATCTCCATTAATCAACACCGTTGTATGTGGAGCAATATCTAATACCGCTTTACTTGCACCTACAACAGCAGGAATACCTAAAGCACGAGCAACAATCGCACTATGTGCACTTGCACCACCCACAGCAGTCAGAATGCCTGCGACACGGTCTTTATTCAGACGAGCGACATCACTTGGCCCAACATCATGCATGATTAAAATATAAGGTTGTTCAGGTTCTTGAACCGCCACTTCATCACATAAAACTGCTAAGACTTTGTCTCCAATATCACGCAAATCTGCAGCACGTTCAGCGAGTAATCGATCAGGTAAAGCAGCTTGGGCTTGCGCGGCTTTTTCAATATATTCGTACCATGCAGTTGGGGCAGTTAGGTTCTGATTCAGTGCTTGGTGAACTTGCTGAATGAGATCAGGGTCATCCAGCATTTCCAAATGTGCCATAAAGATTTGTTTGATTTCATTGGCTTCAGTTTTGGCTATGAGTTGATGGAGTGTGTTTTTTACACTATGTAGTGCAATTTCTAGTTTTTCCTTTTCTGCTTTTACATTATTTCCAAAACGTTCATATTGGAAATGTTTCGGTTTGATTACATGAGCTGGACCAAAAGCGAGTCCTGTGGATGCAGGAATACCTGTTGTTGGTGCTGTAATCTCTTCTTCAAACTCAAGAGTATTGGTCTGTTGAGTGTTAATTTTATGTTCAATTGCTTCGACCTCTTCACCTAAACCTTGTTGAACAGCTTGGATAATTTTCGAAAGGCCTTCTACAGCATCTGTATCCGGTTCAGCAATGAAAGTAAGTGTTTGCCCATATTTGCAACCCATTGCGAGTAGTTTGGTTAAGCTTTTTGCAGAGATGAATTGTCCATCATCCACAGCAACTCTAATTTCACCTTGATAAGTTTTGGTAATATTTACCAGTTGAGTTGCAGGGCGGGCATGTAGTCCATGCGCATTTGCCAACACAATACGTTGTGATGGCCAATCTGGGATCGTTTCTGCGCCAACCAGTTTGGCAATGTCTTGGCGATGATGCTGATCACTGAGTTGTTGCTGGATTTGTGGTTGGAATAATAAATCGAGTAAACGTTGTAATTGTTGGTAATCTAATTGTTCGTGCTGGGCAATACAAATCAAGGTTTGAATTTGTCCGTTTTTAAAATCGATGGTTTGATCAGCTTTGACGATACTGACCGCAGATTGTGAAACATAATTTTTCGCTGAAATAGACCAAAGCGTATCTTGGATTTGGATGAGATTTTTGGGATCAAGTTGGCTAATGAAACCTGCTTCAACTAATTTTTGTTGTTTGAGTAATTTATTTGCTGACCATAAGAAATCGTCAATATCAGTCGCTTGAATTTGAGTTTCGATCAAATTTTCATGCAAAACCAGTGTTTCAGGTTGAGCCTGTAAAATCTCAATAATTTGCGCTGCACTTTTGGCGTGTTGGACTTGATCTGAAACCTCTTGAGAAAGTGCACGAGTCAGAATTTGTAAAACTTGTAAATGCTCATCAGACTTTGCGGCAATGACAACTGCCAAATAAACTGTGTTTTCACCATCCCAAACCACACCTTCAGGAAAATGTGCCAAGCGAATCCCTGTTTCTAAAATAAATTCACGGGATTGGGGGGTGCCATGAGGGATCGCGATCCCTTGACCCAAATAGGTTGCACTTTGGGCTTCACGTGCATGTAATCCAGATAAATAATCTGATTTGACTAATTGATCTTGAACCAAAATATTGGCTAAACATTCGAGTGCTTCTGCCTTATCCTTAGCAGATTGATTCATATGTACATGTTGTGGTTCAAGTACAAACATAAAACATCCTTTGATGATGAAAATAATAGTCTCTGTTAAGTCCACGCTTAGACCTGTCAACAAAGATATTTTTAGAGTAACCGTTTATGTCACATGCAGCCGTACCAGCGGTCAACAGCGCACGTCAAAGATAAAAAAAAGAAGCTAATTTCCACTTCATGTCCGAGACAATCATGGTTTAGCTTCTTAATTTAAACTTTAACAGATGCTCAAAAAGATATCGAGGTGAAAATCTTACAAATTTCCCTGATGATACATTTTATAAACATCTATTTAGGTTGTTCTTTGTGCAACTGTACTTAATTAAACTGAGAAAAATCAGGCTTACGCTTTTGCATAAAGGCTTGAACTGCTTCCATCATTTCAGGTGAGCGTACACGCTGCATAAAGATTTCTGCTTCTTCATCGACACATGCGATGATTTCAGCGAGGTCTTTTTTCATGAGTGCTTTTGTTTGTTTGATTGAAGCCAATGGTAGAGCAGCTAGATGTTGTGCTGTTTGTTGAGCAGTTGCATATACATCTTCAACCACATCATTCACAAGGTTTGCTTTTATCGCGGTAGCCGCATCAAACTTCTTCGCTGTAAATAATAGCTCAGCAGCTTTTTGATAGCCTGCTTGCTTGACCAGTAAACGACTTGCTGCACCTTCAGGAGACAAACCGAGGCTCACAAATGGAATTTGGAATAGGGCAGTGTTGTCAGCAAATACGAGATCAGCATGGAGTAAAATCGTAACGCCAATACCAATTGCTACACCTTTTACAGCGATAATTAGTGGTTTAGAAAAACGAGCAGCTGCTTTTAATAATACAAACGGTGGTTGATCACCAGCTTTTCCTTCATGTGGCTTTTGAATAAAGCCCATGAAGTCTTTCATATCATTACCCGCAGTAAAGTCTTGTTCTGCACCACGGAAAATGACTACACGAACATTTTTATCCGTATCTGCTTCATCAAATGCTTGTGCAATACAAAGATAAAGCTCACCATAAAGCGCATTTTTAGCTTCTGCGCGGTTAATGGCTAAGGTGAGTACGCCATCTTCTAAATTTGCTTGCAAATGTGGATGAGGTTGTTGAATACAGCTAAGTGTCATCGTACTATCCTTGCTTTAAACCGTCTTGTTAATTTTTAAGTGTTCATTATGTCGCATCTTACTGCAATTTGGTGTAACTGATGAGTTCATAAAAAGTGAATTTCTATTTATGTACAAATTTGACTATCTTGTTTTTATTGGACGCTTTCAGCCATTTCATTTGGCACATATGTTGACCATTGAAATTGCGCTGCGACAAAGTCAGCATGTGGTTCTTGCTTTAGGCTCAGCGCAAGCAGAACGAAATATTAAAAATCCTTTTCTCGCCAGTGAAAGGGAGGCCATGATATTGTCTAATTTTTGTGATGAAGATAAGCAACGCATCCATTTTGTACATGTGATTGATGTTTATAATGATGAAAAATGGGTCAAACAAGTCAAGGATTTGGTTGCTCAAGTGGTTGGCTTAAATGAAAAAGTTGGATTAATCGGTCATTTTAAGGATGAGTCATCTTATTATTTGCAACTGTTTCCTGAGTGGACTATGGTTGAGTTAGAGAGTCTTAAAGCTTCGATGTCAGCAACGCCGATGCGTGAAGCTTACTATCGAGGTGAAATTAAAACTCAAGCTTTCCCAAAAGGAACGATTCAATTTTTAGAAAAATTCCAAAAAACAACCATTTATGCTGCATTACAACAGAAGTTTTTAGCTGGTGATCGCAGTAACTTAGATGTGATAGATCTAGAGGAATAACTAAATGTCTAAGCCAAGTGAGCAAGACCACGCTGACATAGCAGCAATACGATTGCAGTTGCAAAGGTATTTTGATGGTCTATATCGCAGCGATGTGGCTTTACTCAATCAGGTCTTTCATCCAGATGCCGTATATATTTGTGTTACGGATCAGCCCTTACTGAAACTGACGTTAGATGAGTATTTCCCAATCGTTGAACAGCGGATTTCACCTGCTTCAAAACAACAGTTGAGGCAGGATAAGATCATTTCGATCAATATCATCAGTGCAAAAACAGCAATCGCTCATGTTGAATGTGCGATTGAACCGAAATATTTTTATGATGTCTTAACCTTTATCTGTGACAAAGGTGTTTGGAAAATTATAACCAAAGTGTTCGATTATCAAGTGATTGAATAGGTTGAAATGCTAAGCATCTTCCCAAAAAATTAGACGATTAGAAAATGGGTCTGTGATGCTCAGTTCAAGTGTTTCCCAATCCGTTTTTTCAATTTGTGGTTTGGCAAACTTATAGTCTTTTGCATCTAGTTCCGCATGTAGCAAACTTATATTTTCCCAGTAAATACGGATAGCACTGTGTGGACTTGCATCACCAAAATGTTCGGATAAGTGAATAATGCAATCACCTTTAGAAATCTGTAAATAAACAGGGAAGTTATCTCCGAAAGTGTGCTGCCAATCGATGTTAAACCCGAGATAATCCATGTAAAAAGATTGGGCGACTTCGATATTAAAGATACGAAGAATAGGGGTGATTGAACCAGTTTGCATGATTATTCCTTTTAGCGAACACCAAATTGTTGGGTCCAGTAATTGCTTGGTTGCTTTGCTTGGTCAGAGGCGCAAGCGATTGCGTAATCCGTAAATTTGGGGTGCATGATATTGCTACAGTGTACTGGGCTGGTTAGCCATTTTTGGGTAACGTCATTCAGATTCTGATGACCACGCGCTACATTTTCGCCACCACCACGACCTTTGAATTGAGATTGTTTTAACCGCGCTTTTAGATCGAGTCCTGTGCTACTGACGTGCCCTAAGAAATTATGATTCGTCATATCTTTGCTGTGAGCAAAGGCATTTTGATATAACGGATTATTCCAAACTAAAGGTGCAGCGGCAGGGAAATGTTGTTGTCCACATTGGCGGGGCTGTTTTCGAATTTCATTGATCGCATTCAGCATTGCTTGTTGAAAGGCTGGATTTGATAAATCTTGACAACTGATTTCGGTGCTTGATTTTTGAGTTTGTGGGATGGATGCTGCGGTCGTTTGAGGAATACTGGATGAACTGGCACTACATGCAGTGAGCAGAATAAAAACAGGTGCTTGAATAAATGATTTTAGATGATTCATTGGTCAGCCCTTACTATAATTATTGTCATGTTTTGATCATAAGCTAAGCGCACGATATTGCATAATTCTCTTTAAAAAATAAAGTGAGCCGCAGACTCACTTTATGATAACGCTATCAAATTTATTGAGCAGCTTGTAGTGCTTTTAAATCCTCAAGCACTTGTTCCGCATGTCCAGCAGCTTTGACTTTTCGGTAGCTTTTTACCAATTGCTGATTATGGAAAATAAACGTTGAGCGCTCGATGCCCATAACTTGTTTGCCATACATGTTCTTTTCTTTGATCACATCAAAGTGTTTGCACAGCACTTCTTCTTTATCGCTAATTAGGTTAATCGTGAGTGCTTGTTTCTCTGTAAAATTCTGATGTGCTTTTACAGAGTCACGTGATACTCCGATAATTTGACAATTCAACGCATCAAACTGATCTTTCAAGCAAGAGAAGCCGACTGCTTGAGTGGTACAGCCCGGTGTTGAATCTTTTGGATAGAAATATAAAACCAACCATCCATTTGCGAGTTCAGCTAAATTAATTTCACCTTGCGTTGTTGGGAATGTGTGATTCGGTAGTTGGATATTCTCAGACATTTTTCATCCTTCAATCTATTTGATCTAATTCGAGTGGTAAAAAAGCATATTCCTCATGATAAACAATATTGCCCTGACGTACAGGAATAGCTTTGTTAAAAATTGGACCATCAATCACAGTCGTATGAAACTCACCACCTTCGCCGCAAGGATCGATACCTCTATTTTCTAATGCTTGGATATATTCTAAGGTTAAGATTTGCCCCAAATCTTCAATCTGCATACCGAGTTTGAGATTTACAGTGACGATGATACTGCGGAAGCCAAGGCAGATAAATTCTTCAACCACCTCTTTGTGCGGGCGTAACCAAAGAGGCATGCCGAGTTTTAGACCGACTTGCTGTGTTACACGATCATGCCAGCAACCATGTTGAGGCATATCTAAATCGCCTGTAACAAGCACTTCAGCACCTTGTTGCTTGGCTTGATTGAGCAGTTCTATAAATTTGTTTTCATAGTCAGTCCAACTTGAAGATGCCATGAAAACTGGCAAACCAATCGCATCGGCTTGGGCTTGAATCACATCAAGGGGCATAGCATGCGAGCGAGAACGTTGTCCTTGTTCTTCTAACATAACGATTAATCCAGTCACCGTGCCTGTTTGCATCGCATGGTACAACGCCAGTGAGCTATCTTTGCCACCACTAAATGAGACAATGCATTGGCTGTTATGGGTATTGGTTTTCCACTGATCCTGCATGATGTCATTCAACTTATTTAAAGATAAGTGGATTTTAGCAGAGCTATAAAAAAGCCTGCATAAAATGCAGGCTTTCTTCTAACAATAAGAGCTTATTTTTTCGGCGCTTGTTGTTGAGCAGCTTTCATTGCTTCTTCAGTGAGCTTTTCTAACTTGCTTACAAGTGGCGCACCTAAGCAGTTTTGCAATTCTTTATTTTGCTGTTGTACAAAAGCTAAAGAACTTGGGCTTTTCTTGGCATTAATTGCACTTTGAATTTCCCATTTTTGCGCTTCGGTTACTTTTCCTTGAGCATCAATCTGACAGCCACAGAACTTGCTTACTTCTGCTGCTGTAAGTTTACCGCCTTTAGCAGTTTGATCTTTACATACATTGACCAATCCTGCTTTAACATTGGTACTTTTATATGCAGCTTCAAGAGGATTAGTATTTGCATGTGTCGCTGTCGCAACTAAAGCAGCAGCAGACATCATGGTAGAAAGAATAAGATTTGATTTTAAAAACTTCATATATATGTACCTAATTATTACCCTATATCGTCTGTTCAGTATAACGCGTAGGATCCGCAATACCTGCCTCGATAAAACCTTGATGACGTAAACGGCAACTGTCGCATTTGCCACACGCACGTCCTTGAGCATCTGCTTGATAGCAGGATACCGTTTGACTGTAGTCTACGCCATGTTCGATCCCTAAGCGTATAATATTCGCTTTGGATAAATGTAACAAAGGTGTTTCAATTTTAAGGGGTTTTCCTTCAACGCCAGCTTTTGTTGCGAGACGAGCAAGATTGGCAAAAGCGTCAATAAATTCTGGGCGACAGTCAGGATATCCTGAATAATCAACAGCATTGACTCCAATCACAATGGCTTCAGCGTCAAAAACTTCGGCTGCAGCGAGGGCATAAGATAAGAAAATGGTGTTACGTGCTGGAACATAAGTTACAGGAATACCTTCTTGTAATTGTTCTGGTATATCAATGTTGTGATCTGTAAGTGCAGACCCGCCTAGATTACCTAAATCAATATTAATCACACGATGTTCTACACCAGCACTTTGTGCAAGTGTTCTCGCCGCATCAAGTTCTGTGGTAGAGCGTTGCCCATACATAAAGCTTATGGCAACACATTCATAGCGAGCTTGTGCCCAAGCAAGGCACGTTGTTGAGTCTAAGCCGCCAGATAATAATACGATGGCACGTGAACGCATATTATTTTCCATGATTCAACCTAAAGATAAATTTATGACACTTCTCATTTTGAAAGTATAAGAAGTACGACGAGAGAGATTTTAACGACCAGATTCATCATTCCATAACAGTTTATGTAACTGGAGTTGGAAACGAACGGGGAGATGGTCATCTAAAATCCACTGCGCTAAATCACGCGCAAAAGCGGGTAAAACAGCAGCACCTTTTTCAACTGCGAAAGCAGGAGAGAACCACACTGTACTTACTTTCGTTTGTAGCTGGAACTGTTCAAGTTGTTGCTTTGACCATTCATAATCAGCGCGATTACAGATCACAAATTTGATCTGATCATGCTGGGTTAAATAGTCAAAATTGCTGAATAAATTACGATGATCTTCTTTAGATGTTGGTGTTTTTAAATCGAGCACTTTTGAAACACGAGGATCGACTTTAGAGACATCTAAAGCGCCACTGGTTTCTAGAGAAACTTCAAAACCAAGATCACATAAGCGTTGTAATAAGATCAAACAATTCGGTTGTGCAAGCGGTTCACCACCTGTGACACAAATATAAGGTGTTTTGAATTGGTTAGCCGTTTCGATGATATGTTCAAGGGATAAACGCTCGCCACCTTCAAAAGAGTAAGTGGTATCACAATAGCTGCAACGTAATGGACAGCCTGTTAAGCGAATAAAAACAGTGGGTAGACCAAAAGTATTCGCTTCGCCTTGCAAAGAATAAAAAATCTCGGTAATGCGTAAACCAGCCGCAGGGTCAGAGACAGGAATTGCAGAAGAACGTAAGGAAGCCATATAATCAGAACCACACCATATAAAAGAACAAAATCTCTACGACCATGACTGATCGTAGAGACGCAAGACGACTAAAGTTGCGTAATAGGGATTAAATTAGTCAGCGCGTAATAAGTCGTTTAGACTTGTTTTAGCGCGAGTTTTTGCATCTACTTTTTTCACGATGATCGCAGCGTAAAGGCTGTATGTACCGCACTTAGATGGAAGGCTGCCCGCAACCACAACAGAACCTGCTGGTACGCGGCCATAATGTACTTCACCAGTTTCACGATCAAAGATTTTTGTCGACTGACCAATGAAAACACCCATTGAAATGACTGAGCCTTCTTCAACAATGACGCCTTCAACGATTTCTGAGCGCGCACCGATAAAGCAGTTGTCTTCAATGATTGTTGGATTTGCTTGTAATGGTTCTAAAACACCACCGATACCTACGCCACCTGACAAGTGAACATTTTTACCGATTTGAGCACATGAACCTACAGTTGCCCAAGTATCTACCATGGTGCCTTCATCTACATAAGCACCAATGTTGACATAAGAAGGCATTAACACGACGTTTTTCGCTTGGAAGCTACCACGACGCGCAACAGCAGGTGGTACGACACGAACACCAGCAGCTTTAAACTGTTCTTCAGTCCAGCCTGAGTATTTGGTTGCGACTTTGTCATAAAAACGAAGATCACACGCTTCGATTGGCGTATTGTCATTCAGCTTAAATGAAAGTAAAACTGCTTTTTTTAACCATTGGTGGACAACCCACTCACCATCGATCTTTTCAGCAACACGAAGTGTACCGTTGTCTAAACCAGTCAATGCTTCTTCAACAGCTTGACGGATTTCGGTAGGGCAATCCGCTGCACTATAGTTGGCACGGTCTTCAAATGCTTGCTCAATGATTGTAGAAAGCTGAGACATGATCTTCCTTCTTCCAAAAAAATTTTGTTGATTTTACACTAGTTTGAACCAAGAATCTTTGAAAAAAGTTGTTACAATAAAATGATTAAAATTTATGCAATATGTTTGTCATAAAATGAAATATATTGTTTTTTATAAATTATTTCCAAATACACAATTATGTCTAATTTGTATCAAAAAATAACAAAAAGTAATCATTTTTTGTATAAAAACATAGCGATCAATCCTTTATGATGCAATCACAGAAACAATTATATTTAAGAAAAGTATTTTTTAAGGAGACTTCGATGAAAACTTTACGCGTTATGTTAGCGGCTGGTGTATTAACAGCAATTGCAGGTACTGCTTTTGCAGATGAGCAAATTGTTAAAGAATCAGCTTATGGATTACCTTCTTACTTAGCTCCAGTTTCAGTTCGTGCTGAAGTTGGTACGACTGGTTATGGTGGTGCGATTTCTTACCGTGTCAATCCATACGTTGGTGTAACTTTAGGTTATAACGGCGGTGATATTTCTTGGTCTGACGATATCAAAATCGATGGGACTAAGTATGATATAGATATGGATAACAATAACACCTACTTAAATGCTGAGATTTATCCATGGGGTGCAAATGAGAATGCATTTGCTCGTGCTCTTTATGTAGCAGCAGGTGTTGCATATCTAGACAATGACTATGATCTGCAAAAACGCACATCGGCTGGCCGTACATTAAGTATTAATAACAATGATTATCAGGTCGTTAATGCAAATCAAGAGGGTGGTGTAAATGGTAAAATGTCATATAAAAATGATATTGCTCCTTACCTAGGCTTAGGTTTGAATGCACCAGTTTATAAGAACCTTGGCTTGTTTGGAGAGGTTGGTGCATATTACACGGGTAATCCAGATGTGAAACTTACTGCATATAACTTAGAGGGTGTTACTGGAGCTAAACCAATTGACCAAGCTGTAGCAGATGAGCAAAATAAAATTGCTAATAAAGGTCGCTACGAATGGATGCCAGTTGCTAAAGTTGGTGTGAGCTTCAAGTTCTAATCCATCTATTCAACATAAAAAAACGAGCTTTATGCTCGTTTTTTTATGTTTGATTATTTTCTAAATAACAAGAGACTTATGCTGTTACTCTTCAGGATAAGCAACTTTCTTTAGCGTTTTGATATCGGTTTCTGGTGAGCATAAAGAAATAAACTCATAGCCATAGCCTCGAAGCAAATGCCCTTTGCGGACTGCAATCCACGTGGTATTGACACCAAAAATATCGGTTTGAATCTGTTGTAAACGGTGGTCACGCTCAGCATCATAAGCCACAGCATTGACGATCCCAACGCCCATATTCATCTCAACATAGGTTTTAATGACATCGGCATCCAGCGCTGACATGACGATATCAGCATGTAATTGTGCATCATCAAAGGCTTTATCAATTTTAGAACGTCCTGTAAAACCGCCATGATAAGTGATCAATGGATACTCAGCCAAAAGCTCTAGACTAATTTTATCGAGTTTGGCTAATGGGTGGTCTTTCGGGGTAATGATGCTGTGATGCCATTCATAATAAGGTACGCTGGCTAAGTTTTCTTCTGTGGTTAAGGACTCTGTAGCGATCCCGATATCAGCTTCACCTTGAAGCAACATCTCTGCGATTTCAACTGGACTGGCTTGTTGTAAAACCAAATGAACTTTGGGGAATAGCTTTTTAAATTGATTGACGATAGGGGGGAGTACATAGCGTGCTTGGGTATGTGTAGTCGCAATAGTAAGTGTGCCTTCATCGACTTTATTAAAGTCATCGGCCAGACGTTTAATATTGTCTGCATCGACCAACATCCGTTCAACGATATTAAGTAATGATAAACCTGGCTCAGTGAGACCAAGTAAGCGCTTCCCCTTACGCACAAAAAGTTGTACACCTAATTCATCTTCTAAATCTTTAATGTGTTTACTGACACCTGATTGGGAGGTATAGAGTGCCGCAGATGCTTCAGTTAAATTAAAGTTTTGGCGAACAGTTTCTCGAATAATTCTGAGCTGTTGAAAGTTCATAAAAGTTTTTCCTTATCTCTAAATTCCCCACTTTTAAGAAGAGGGGGAGCTGCGGTTACAGCAGCACAAGGGAGATTTTTTAAGCGACTTGCGTCGTTTGATCTGCAAATAAGTGAAATTGAGCTGCACTAATCCAAACCGTTTGATTTGGTCTGAATTGATGCAAATTCGCCTCTTCTACAGTTAATAAAATTTCAATGCTATGTCCACTGCGATCTTGTAATTCAGCCACGACTTTACCAGCAATCCACACTTCACGTAAGAATGTTGCCTCAATTGTATTTGGCTGAGCTTGGGTGTGAATATGTAATTCATTTGGTCGTGCAAATGCAATGACTTTTCCTTGCGGCGCTTCCAATGCAGTTGGTAACTGAATACGATCATCACCGATACGGATAATACCGCTGGTATGTTCGCCTTCAAAACGATTTGCTTGACCCAAGAAATCAAAAACAAAGGGAGTTGCGGGTTGGTCATAAACTTCACGTGGTGAACCGATTTGTTCCACATCACCTTTATTCATCACGATGATCTGATCCGCAACTTCCAAAGCTTCCTCTTGATCGTGCGTCACAAAGATCGAAGTGATATGTAGTTCATCATGCAATGCACGTAACCAACGACGGAGTTCTTTACGCACTTTAGCATCTAATGCGCCGAAAGGTTCATCTAGCAATAACACACGCGGTTCAACCGCCAAAGCACGAGCAAGCGCAATACGTTGCCGTTGACCACCAGAGAGTTGCGCAGGATAACGGTCTGCTAAGAAGCCCAGTTGCACAAGGTCGAGTAGGCGAGTGACACGTTTTTTTATTTCTGCTTCTGATGGTCGAGTCGAACGGGGGCGAACCCTTAAACCAAAGGCAATATTGTCAAATACCGTCATGTGGCGGAACAACGCATAGTGTTGAAATACAAAACCGACTTGACGCTCACGCACATGCGTATTGGTTGCGTCTTCACCTTCAAGCAGAACTTGACCGCCGTCAGCCGATTCTAAACCTGCGATGATGCGTAGAAGTGTGGTTTTACCACAACCAGAAGGACCCAAAAGCGCAACCAACTGACCTTCAGGAAAGTCTAGAGATATATTTTTTAGCGCATGGAATGCACCAAAGTGTTTTTCAATATTTTTAACTTGAATACTCATAAGTTCATTCCTTAAGGATTTGCTTGGTGTGCTTGCTCTTGGCGTATTTCCAACCAAGTTTTTAAGATCAAGGTGATGATTGCTAAAAATGCCAATAATGAAGACACCGCAAATGCAGCACTAAAGGTATATTCGTTGTAGAGAATCTCAACGTGTAACGGTAAGGTATTGGTTTCACCGCGAATGTGCCCTGAAACCACAGACACCGCGCCAAACTCACCCATGGCACGGGCATTACACAGAATCACGCCATAGATCAAACCCCATTTAATATTTGGCAGTGTTATTTTCCAGAAGGTTTGCCAGCCTGAAGCACCGAGTACAATGGCGGCTTCTTCTTCCTCTGTTCCTTGTGCTTCCATCAGTGGAATCAATTCACGCGCAACGAATGGTACGGTAATAAAAATAGTGGCTAAAACAATTGCAGGTACGGCATAGAGGACTTTGATGTCATGATCCATTAACCAGCCACCGATCCAGCCTTGCGAACCAAAAATTAAAACGATCATCAAACCTGCAATTACTGGTGAAACCGAAAAAGGCATATCAATAATCGTGGTTAATATGGCTTTACCACGGAACTGGAATTTCGCCACAGACCATGCTGCTGCAACACCAAACACCACATTTATCGGTACGGCTATCGCTGCTGTGAGTAAAGTCAGCTTTACTGCTGATAATGTGTCTGGATCAATTAAAGCATTGAGGTAGACTTCGATACCTTGTTTAAATGCCTCAACAAAAACCAAAATGAGTGGCAGGATTAAACAGCTCAAGAAGAAAATCAGTGCCACCACAATCAGGCTGTAACGCACCCACGCAGGTTCACGGGTAGCATCTCGTGTTTGCAACTTAATTGCTAAGGTATCGCTAGTGTTGTTTAAGCTCATTGTGCAACTCTCCCTGTACGGCGGCTCGCCCATGCTTGTACTAAGTTGATCAAGAATAAGATGGCAAAAGAGAGCAGCAGCATGACGACTGCAATGGTGGTCGCACCGGCATAATCATATTCTTCTAAACGAGAAATAATCATCAGCGGTGCGATCTCCGTTTTATAAGGCATATTGCCTGCAATGAAAATCACTGAACCATATTCACCAACACCACGTGCAAAGGCGAGTGCAAAACCTGTCAGTAGGGCAGGAAATAAAATCGGCAAAATGATTTTGGTAATGGTTTGCCAACGATTTGCGCCCAAAGCAGAAGCTGCTTCTTCTAGTTCAGTTTCAATATCACTCAGCACTGGCTGCACGGTACGGACCACGAAAGGTAAACCAATAAAAATTAATGCGAGGGTAATACCTATTGGGGTATAGGCGACCTGAATTCCTAATGGTTCAAGATATTGTCCAATCCATCCATTTTTTGAGTAGAGAGACGTAAGGGCGATACCTGCGACAGCAGTAGGTAGCGCAAATGGCAAATCCACTAAAGCATCGACTAATCTTTTACCGGGAAAGCTGTAGCGAACCAAACACCAAGCCAGCAACAAACCAAATACCACATTTACAAATGCAGCGATCAGTGCAGCACTAAAGCTGAGTTGTAAGGATTTTAGAATCCGTTCTGAGGTTAAAATTTCCCATAAACCATCCCATCCAATCCCAAAAGATTTGATAAAGACAGCAGATAAAGGAATAAGCACAATTAAAGACACGTAAGCGAGGGTAAAGCCTAATGACAGACCAAACCCAGGCAGCACTCGGGAACGCTGCGACATGATATTTCCTCAAAGAGAAATGTTTGCTAAAACAAGTAAATAAGCTAAATATAAAAATACAGGGAGCTATGGCTAGGCAAATTTCACATTAAAATTCGACTGATGCATTCGAGATACTGGCTGTATGTTTTTTTCAGACGACAAATAGTTGAAAATTTCAGGAAATGGACCAAATCCAGATGCGACATTGACATGACCAACAGGACCTAAATTGATCGGTGTGAGCCTCCATGCTTGTGCGAGTTGTAGTGCATCGACATAGTTCAACCAAGGATCATTTTCACTGATCAATAATGTCGTTGGCACGTCTATATTGAGTTGATAGAAATACTGTTTATAGTCTGTCAAGCTATGGCGTGCAAAACCACTTTCACCGAAACGAGCTGGATTTGCAGGCGCGACCAGAACTAGATTTTTCACCTTTGCTTTAAGTTCAGGATGTTCTGCAAGTGCTGCAACACTGGTGAGGCAACCAAAGCTATGTGCAACGATTTGTATTGGTGCTTTGATCTCTGCCACGGTTTTGACAAATTGACTCACCCATTCACTTAATACTGGTCGATCCCAATATTTCTGTTGAACGCGAGAGCTAGACACGAGTTGCTGTTGTAACCAAGACTGCCAATGCTGTACTTCGCTACCGCCTACACCAGGAACAATGAGGGTATGAGTCATGTCTGCTCTCCTTCAAATTTCTTTGAAAAGTAATTCTTATCGACTATTTGCCTTGACGATCTGATCAAAGATGCCGCCGTTCTCAAAATGCTGCTTCTGCACTTTGCTCCAGCCGCCAAACTCTTTATCAATGGTGACGAGTTTCAGTGGCTTAAATACAGTTTGATATTTCTTCAATACATCGGCATTGCGAGGTCTGTAGAAATGACGAGCAGCAATGTCTTGACCCGCTGGTGAATAGAGGTAATTTAAATAACCACGTGCGATTTGCAGATTGCCGTTTTTAGTCGCATTTTTTTCTACAACTGCAACAGGAGGTTCGGCCAAAATCGACAATGAAGGAGTAATAATTTCAAACTTATTCGGTTGTTCACGCACAGCTAAATAAGCTTCATTTTCCCAAGCCAGTAAAACATCGCCAATACCGCGTTCTGCAAATGTTGTGGTTGCGCCACGAGCACCTGAATCAAGAACTTTGGTTTGTTTATAAATTTGACGGACAAAGTCCTGCGCTTTGGTATCATTGCCGCCTTTTTGGTGTTTTGCCCAAGCCCAAGCAGCTAGATAGTTCCAGCGAGCACCACCCGATGTTTTTGGATTTGGTGTGATGATTTCTACACCGGGTTTCACTAGATCACCCCAATCTTTAATCTGTTTAGGGTTGTCTTTACGAACGAGAAAGACAATGGTAGAGGTGTAGGGTGTTGAGTTATTTGGCAGTTTCTTTTGCCAATCATTTGGAAGCAGTTTGGCATTTTTTGCAATTTCATCAATATCAGCAGCCAAAGCTAAAGTCACCACATCGGCATTGAGACCGTCAATGACTGCACGTGCTTGTTTACCTGAACCACCGTGAGATTGTTTGAAGTTGATGTCTTGACCAGTGCGTTGTTTCCAAAAGCTACCAAATTGTTTATTAAAATCTGTGTATAGCTCACGTGTTGGATCGTAAGAGACATTTAAAAAATCTTGGGCTGCCAAGCTAGATGCTGAAAGTAAAGCGGCTAAAAGACCGACTTTGAGTTGAGATAAACGCATAAAAACCCCTTAAAATTGCATAAGCATTTAGAATATGGATGCAGCATAACGCTGGTTTTTTTGCAAAAAAAATAATTAAAAACGCATTTGATATGAAAAATATAGAAATAGATTAAAGAGATAAGCTATGCTGAATTTTTGATAAATAAGAAAATATTAGTTTTTGAATTTTTTTATTTAATTTTTTAAAATCAATATTTTATTTTGCATAAAAACTATGATTGTTATTAATTATTCAAAATAATTTAATGATCATAACGGAGTAATACTGGATTCTTCTCCAATTTTAGGATAAGCAACTACGTCTTGCACTTCAGTTGAAATATATTTCAACTTCGTTCAGGCTCGACCTGAGAAGCGACTAAAGCTTCGCAAGTGTTTTGGCAAAAGTAGGCAAAACCATTGTCATCTGCAAAACCTGTTCACTTCTTTCATCTTTCTAATTTTATTGCAAAAACATTATAGTGTTGATACCACGCAGGTCGCAGATGACGTTTCCGAGTACCAAATTTAAGGGTATTATTTAAAGAGTAAATCTAGGTTGTACTCAACGATGCAATGTTATAAAAATGGACAGTTGATTGATTCGATCCCTTTACTTGATCGGGCATTTCATTATGGTGATGGTTGCTTTACTACAGCACGAATGTTCCAAAATCATTTTGAACTCAAAGAACAACATTTGGCACGCTTAAGATTGGCTTGCCAGCGCTTAGGTTTAGATGCTGATTTGTCTCAGATTGAGGCTTCACTTGAAAAATTAAAACAACAATATGCAAATTTAAGTGGCACTTTAAAAATCGTAATTAGCCGTGGTGAAGGGGATCGTGGCTATAGTTTACCTTTACATGCTGCCGATCTTTATGTGTGGTATTACCCGAGAGCAACACAAGTTTTTCAACCTGAGTGGATTGAAAGTGGCGTGTTAAATCATACGATGGGCTTAAATATGCCGCATCTCGTTGGATTGAAAACCCTCAATCGTTTAGAACAGGTTTTACTGAAACAAGAGGCTGATCAACGCGGTTGGCTTGAAGCATTGGTCAGTGATGTACAGGGCTATGTTGTTGAAGGGGTGAGCAGTAATTGTTTTATTCGTATAAATGATCGATGGATTACCCCAGAACTTCGTTATAATGGCGTCCACGGTGTGATGCGAGCCAAAATCTTATCAAGAATGCAGCAGTACGATGTGGCATGTGAGCAACGTTGTATGGGCATTGATGAAGTTGATCGTATTCAAAACCTATTTTTTTGTAATGCATTGCATCCGATGAAGGCGGTTGTTCGATTCAATGATCGAGCTTTCGAGCAACAACCTTATCTTGATTTATTTGAAACTTTAAAACTTAGCCAGATTGATTAAATATGCCAAAGCCACCGAACCCAAGCAAAAGTAAGAAAAAACCAAAAGCTAAACCGAAATTTAGATTTACGTTTAAAGCATTTTTATTGGCCATCTGCATTTTTATTTTGGTGGTTTTTGGTGTTGTATGGGCAAATTTATTTAAGCCGTATCCATTAGACAGTAAAAAACAATTATTGGTGATTTCATCTGGTGACACCTATTCAAAATTTATTGATCGCTTAGCCCAAGATCAAAAGGTGAGTTTTCCGATTATTTTAAAGCTTTACCAGAAGTTTATGATACATGACAGTATGAAAGCTGGAGTGTATGAGCTTACGCGGGGCATGAGTGTTCGTCAGGTTTTGGAAATGCTGGCCAATGCAGATAATGCGCAAATGAATCGAATCTTAGTTATCGAAGGTACGAATTTTAAGCAGTTGGTGCAGAAGCTAAAAAATGATCCGAATGTCACCAAGACGATTTTAGATTTACCGCAAGATCAATTGTTAAAAGCTTTAGATATTTCTTATTCTCACCCTGAAGGTCTATTTGCTCCTGATACTTATTTTTTTGCTAAAGGTGAAACAGACAAGAAGATTTTGACGGATTTATATCGTCGTCAGATGAAAGCATTGGATGAGGCGTGGGCAAATAAGGCGGCTAATCTGCCGTATAAAAATAAATACGAAGCGTTAATCATGGCTTCGATTATTGAAAAAGAAACCAGTTTGGATAGTGAGCTTCAACAGGTTTCGGGTGTATTTGTACGCCGTTTAAAAATAGGTATGCGTCTACAAACGGACCCAACGGTTATCTATGGTATGGGTGATAACTATAAAGGTAATATCACACGTAATGATTTGCGTACTCCAACGGCATATAACACTTATACGATCAATGGTTTACCACCAACACCGATTGCATTGCCAAGTAAAAAAGCGATTGAAGCAGCGATGCATCCAGATGATGCGGAAAATCTTTATTTTGTTGCAACAGGAACGGGTGGACATAAGTTCACAACCAATTTGCAAGATCATAACCGAGCCGTTCAAGAGTATTTGGTGGTTTTACGTGCCAAGAGGCAGGAGCAAGAGTAAATGTTTATTAGCTTTGAAGGCACAGAAGGTGTAGGCAAAACCACGTTGATTCGTAAGATTCATCAGTATTTTGAGCAGCAAGGTAAACAGGTGGTGTTGACTCGTGAGCCGGGTGGCACGCCTTTGGCTGAACAGATTCGTTCATTATTATTGGCGGTGAATCATGATGAGCAAATGAGTCATGATACTGAGCTATTATTGATTTACGCGGCACGTGCTCAACATCTACAACAAGTGATTTTACCTGCATTGGATGCTGGAAAAATTGTTTTAAGTGATCGTTTTACCGATGCAAGTTTTGCTTATCAGTGTTCTGGGCGTGGTTTGAGTCAGGAAAAGTCGCAACTGTTGAATCAAACTTTTGTGGCGAAAATGCCTAATATTACCTTTTGGTTGGATGCACCAATTGAGTTGGGCATGACCCGTGCGCGAGAACGTGGTGCCTTGGATCGTTTTGAGCAAGAGAAATTGGGTTTCTTTGCTAAAGTTCGTGCAGGTTATGAGACCTTGTGGCAAGCAGAGCCGGAACGGATCAAACGTTTGGATGCAACACAGAATGCGGATGTTGTGTTTGAAGAAGCGTTGAATTATGTAAAAAATTCCGTTTAAGACTATTTTACATTGTTTTTTAAAAGATGGAGTTGTTAATTTAAGATTATGTTTTTTATATTAACAACTGCTTCTTTTAAATTTTTATTAAGTGGAATTTGAGTGTTATAATTCTTTTGCTTAAGCATTTTAAATAAGTAGAATTTTATGAAAAAACAAAATTTCTTATTAATAGTTTTTTTACTATTTACAATGACAAACGCCTACTCTGAAATTGATCAAAAGATATTGGGTGATACAGTTAAAAAAATGAGTATGTATGAACATGAAGTTGATTTAAATGAAGATAGGCAAACATTTAGTACCTATATTGCACCAGTTAAAGTTAGTACTAAGCAAGAATTTGATTATGTGAAACAGTTGCTTAATCAAGCTGATGTTTTATCTGGATTAATAAATGTTAAATACTCTTTGTGCAATCAAATTGGTGTGCAATATTCATATCTAGATTTTTTGAAAATGAATAGGAAAATTGATCAAAAAAGAACTGATATAGAAGTAAAAATAACGGAATCTCATATTAAGGGCTATAGTAGTTTATTTAAAGCACAAACAGGGAAAATGTGTAGTGATTTGAAAAGAAGGTAGGTTATATTTTGGATTACATTATGTTTATGTAATGCAATCCAAAAATATTTGTATCACTCATTCACCAACGGTTGTTCCACTTTAAAGTTTGGTGGAGTCAACACTGTCTTGCGAATTTCATTAGAAAGCTCAGGATAATCCAGCGTGTAATGCAAGCCACGTGATTCTTTACGCTCCATCGCACAACGTACAATCATTTCAGAAACCAAAACCAAATTACGCAATTCGATCAAGTTCTTACTGACACGATAATCTCGATAGTATTCATTAATTTCACGTTTCAACATTTCAATACGATGTAAAGCACGTTGTAAACGCTTAGTCGTACGAACAATACCGACATAGTTCCACATGGTTGAACGTAGTTCATCCCAGTTTTGTAGGATGACCACATCTTCATCTGCATCGGTCACTTGAGATTCATCCCAAGAGGGTACATCTGGAAATTCAAAGCTTGTGTTGTGTTTGCTCTGAATATCTTCTGCCGCACTCATACCATAGACAAAGCATTCAAGCAGTGAGTTGCTCGCCATACGGTTTGCGCCGTGTAAACCTGTATAAGAGGTTTCACCAATCGCATATAGACCATCGAGATCCGTTTGGCTATGTTCATCGACCATCACTCCACCACAGGTATAGTGCGCTGCTGGAACCACAGGAATCATGTCTTTGGTAATATCAATCCCCAGCTCAAGCAAACGAGCATAGAGTGTAGGGAAGTGTTCAGTAATAAATTCAGGTGTCTTGTGTGTGATGTCCAACCAAACATGGCGGATACCGAGGCGCTTGATTTCATGGTCGATCGTACGCGCCACAATATCACGTGGTGCAAGTTCAGCACGTTCGTCAAAACGCAACATAAAACGTTCACCATCTGGCAGACGTAAATATGCACCTTCACCACGCATCGCTTCAGTAATTAAGAAAGAACGCGCTTTCGGATGATATAAACAGGTTGGATGGAATTGGTTAAATTCCATATTGGCAACACGGCAACCTGCACGATAGGCCATTGCAATACCATCACCTGTTGCGATATCAGGATTTGAAGTATACAGATACGCTTTCATCGCACCACCACAAGCTAAAGCTGTGAATGGGGCTAAGAAGGTATGAACTTGTTCGGTATTTTCATTTAAGGCATATAAACCAATCGCGCGATTGGTTTGATCTTGATGACCCAGTTTGTGCAGCGTAATAAGATCAATCGCAATATAATCTTCAAAAATTGTAATGTTTTCGCGTTCTTGTGCGCGTTCAACCAAGGTCGTTGAAATGGCCTTACCTGTCGCGTCGGCGGAGTGAATAATACGACGTTGAGAATGTCCGCCTTCACGAGTGAGATGAAGTTGTTCATCATCATCTAAAGTGAATTGCACGCCTTGCTTCAGGAGGAAATCAACAGAAGGCTTACCACCTTCAACCGTATGTTTGACTGCATCTAATTCACATAGATACCCGCCTGCAATCATTGTGTCATTAATATGTTGTTGAATAGAGTCTGTTTCGTCTAAGACCGCAGCAACCCCACCTTGTGCATAGAAAGTGCTCGCTTCTGTTAAAGCTGCTTTTGCTAAAATGGCAATGTTGTAATGACTTGGTAAAGAGAGTGCAAGACTTAAACCTGCACCGCCACTGCCCACAATAATCACATCAAAATGGTGAATTGCTTTTAAATCAGGCATGTCGATCTGCTTCAGTTTTAAACGTTCGCTAATGACAACGCTTTTTCATTAAAAAGGCAAGGGCTAATCTGCCTAGAGTTGAATGAATTTTTAGCAAATGTGATGATATTTAATCTGCGTAGCGGTTCACTATATCTTCGTATCGAGTGATGGGGCTATTGTTGGTGATTCTCATACGCTCGAAAATGAAAGTATGAGTGATGTTCGGTATTTTGATTATTTATTCACATTTTTATCTGCAACACCTGTTTATATCTTGAAAAGATAAACATATTTTTACGAAAATATGAGTGGGCATATGCTAAAAACATAGTCTAAAATTTTTTGATCATCAGTCTGTAGGTTCTTGCTTCATGAAAAGTCGCTTTTTACAACAAGGAATGTATGCTGCGGTATTTACAGTTGCCGCTGCTCAAGTCAATGCTGCAGCGCCAGTAGATTTTTCAAATCTGGTTGAGCAGGTTAGCCCTGCTGTGGTGAGTGTCAATGTTGTGAAAAAAATGACTCAGGAAGAGTTATTACAACAACAGGTTCCAGAAATTTTACGACGGTTTTTTGGCAATCAAGTGATTATTCCTCAACGCCAAGGCCCGCAAGAAAAAACAGCTTTTGGTAGTGCATTTTTTATTAGTAAAGATGGCTACTTGGTGACAAACCATCATGTGATTTCAAATGCTTCACGTATCAGCATCACTTTAAATGACCGTCGTGAGTTTGACGCAACATTGGTGGGAAGTGATGAAAGGACCGATGTCGCTGTACTTAAGGTTGAAGGGGCGAATTTCCCTGAGTTAAGAGTGGGTGATGTAAACCAGCTTAGAGTTGGTGAGCCTGTTCTGGCCATTGGTTCTCCTTTTGGATTTGATTATTCAGCTTCAGCAGGGATCGTCAGTGCAAAATCACGTAATATGAGTGGTGAGACGTCAGTTCCTTTTATTCAAACTGATGCAGCTTTAAATCCGGGTAACTCTGGTGGTCCATTATTTAACCAACGCGGTGAAGTGGTCGGCGTCAACTCTCGAATTTTTAGTGGCACAGGCGGTTATATGGGCTTGTCATTCTCGATTCCGATTGATGTCGCGATGGATGTGGTTCAGCAACTGAAAGCCAATGGTAAAGTGACCCGTTCTTATCTGGGTATCATGCTCCAAGATATTGATCGTAATTTGGCTGAAGCATATAAATTACCAAAACCTGAAGGTTCATTGATTACTCAAGTTGCACCAAAATCACCAGCAGAAAAAGCAGGTTTAAAATCAGGTGATGTGATCTTAAAAATTAATGGCACAGCTATTTCTCGTACCAGTGATTTGCTCTATACGCTAAACCGTACTGCACCGAATCAAACCATTCGATTAGATGTTTTACGTGATGAAAAAATTCGTACCGTTTCAGCAACTTTAAGTACTGCACCAGATGACACACCTGCAGCAGAAGATAAAAATAACCCAACCAATGGATTGGGAATGAGTATCCGAAATCTGACACCTGCTGAGCAATCTCGCTTAGATGTGTCTGGTGGTATTTTGGTACAAGAGGTGAAACGTGGTGGTTTAGCTTCGTTGTCAAATATTGTTGCTGGTGATGTGATTCTACAAGTCAACGGGGTTGCGATTACGGATAGTGCAGCTTTTGCCAAAGCGATTGCTGGATTGCCTAAAGGTAGCGTTGCGCGTGTTGCAATTATTCGTCAGGGTCAACGAGCAATATTGGGTTTACGCCTACAATAAGATTTCATAATGCAAATAAAAAAACCACTCTCGCTTTGAGTGGTTTTTTATTTTGTCATATCGATGGGTTTGGATTACTGTGTGCAGCAGTGTATGGATTTAAAAAGTATAGCTACATTATGAGTACGATTTTTGATTTAAAAATACAGGTTCAACCTGAACATATTGATGTGCTGGGTCATGTCAATAACGTGATCTATGTGCAGTGGATGCAAGATGTGGCGGCTGCGCATATTGAAACATTAGGCTTAGGTTTGGCGCAGTATTTAGAACTAAAACATGCCATGGTTGCAGTTGAACATCATGTGCAATATCGCAAAGCTGCGCTTGAAGGTGAAGAAATTATTTTACGGACATGGCTAGATGATATAAATGCGCTGTACTCGTTCCGTCAGTATGCATTTTATCGTCCAAAAGATCAGAGTGTATTGTTTATTGGCAATACCAAATGGGCTTGCATCGAAATTGCAACAGGTCGTCCAAAGCGTATGTCACCTAGTTTTACTCAGGCGTATCAACCTATCTCAAACGATTTGAATCCGATGGATTTTTCGGTTTCTTATGAACAGATTTCTTCAGTTTAAATCTAAATAAGATGCTTCTATTTGCTCTTAAATAGGCATCATTATTTTGAATACTTTGAAAGGTCGTTCTGTTATAATCCCTAACAATTTTGTTAAACCGCTTTGGCTCATCGCTTTTTTAAAGGATAGAGCGTTCTATTTTCTCAAGGTAACCCATGGCGCAAGCTAAAAAATCCGTAGATATCAAAAATATACGCAATTTCTCGATTATTGCTCATATTGATCATGGTAAGTCAACTTTGGCTGACCGCTTTATTCAAATGTGTGGTGGCTTACAAGATCGTGAGATGCAGGCTCAAGTACTGGACTCTATGGAGCTTGAGCGCGAACGTGGGATTACCATTAAAGCTGCGTCAGTTACGTTGTATTACACGCATCCAAATGGTCAAGAATATCAACTGAACTTTATTGATACACCAGGACACGTTGACTTCTCTTATGAGGTTTCGCGTTCTTTGGCTGCATGTGAAGGCGCGTTGTTGGTTGTGGATGCTGCACAGGGCGTAGAAGCTCAGTCAGTGGCGAACTGCTATACCGCAATTGAGCAAGGCTTAGAAGTATTGCCAATCTTAAACAAGATTGATTTGCCTCAAGCAGAGCCTGAACGTGTTATCCATGAAATTGAAGAAATTATTGGTATTGAAGCAACAGATGCACCGACATGTTCAGCAAAAACAGGTTTAGGCGTTGAAGGTGTCTTAGAGCGTTTGGTGGATGTGATTCCTGCACCTGAAGGTGATCGTGATGCACCGTTACAAGCTTTAATTATTGACTCATGGTTTGATAATTACTTAGGTGTTGTCTCGTTGGTTCGCATTAAACAAGGTCGTATCCGTAAGGGCGACAAAATGTTGGTTCGATCGACAGGTCAGACGCATCCAGTCACTTCTGTAGGTGTGTTCAATCCAAAACATAGTGAAACTGATATACTCGAAGCGGGTGAAGTTGGTTTTGTTATTGCAGGGATTAAAGATATTTTTGGTGCGCCAGTGGGCGATACCATTACTTTATCAAGCACGCCAGATGTTCCGATTTTACCCGGCTTTAAAAAGGTGAAACCGCAGGTCTATGCGGGCTTATTCCCGATTGATGCTAGCGATTTTGAACCGTTCCGTGAAGCACTACAAAAACTACAGATTAATGACTCTGCTTTATTTTTTGAACCAGAAAGTTCAGATGCTTTAGGTTTTGGTTTCCGTTGTGGCTTCTTAGGCATGCTGCACATGGAGATCGTACAAGAGCGTTTAGAGCGCGAGTATGATCTTGATTTGATCAGCTCTGCACCAACAGTGATTTATGAAGCATTGACCAAGAAGGGCGATATCATCTATATCGATAGCCCATCAAAAATGCCAGATGGTTCGACAGTTGAAGATTTGCGTGAGCCAATTGCTGAATGTCATATTCTTGTGCCACAGGAATATCTAGGCAATGTCATGACTTTGTGTATTGAGCGCCGTGGTGTGCAAAAGGACATGAAATTCTTGGGCAATCAAGTTTCACTCACTTTTGAAATCCCAATGGCTGAAGTGGTCATGGATTTCTTTGATAAATTGAAATCTTGTTCACGTGGTTTTGCATCGCTCGACTATAACTTTGTACGTTTTGAAAGTTCAGCATTGGTTAAGGTTGATGTGTTAATTAATGGCGAAAAGGTTGATGCCTTAGCAATGATTTGTCATCGTAATGATGCACGTCACCGTGGTATTGCACTGGTTGAAAAAATGAAAGACTTAATCCCTCGTCAAATGTACGATGTGGCGATTCAAGCAGCCATAGGTGCGCAAATCATTGCACGTTCTACTGTAAAAGCGATGCGTAAAAACGTATTAGCAAAATGTTATGGTGGTGACGTATCGCGTAAGAAAAAGTTACTTTCAAAACAAAAAGAAGGTAAGAAACGCATGAAACAAGTGGGAAGTGTTGAAATCCCACAAGAAGCGTTCTTAGCTGTGTTGAAAGTTGAAAGATAAATAAATGTGGCTGGCAGAACAAAGTGTTGCTTTGTCCAGCCCAAGACAAGCAGCTTGTCGGCTGCAAGTGAGGGTGTGTGGATTTTGATTTTAATTTGATTCTGGTACCTGCCACACTTATATTTTTCATGGTGTGGTTGCTTGATAAGTTTGTACTCAAACATCGTGCAAACAAAGGGCGAGATCAGGAAAATTTTATCATTACGTGGGCGTATGATTTCTGGCCTGTATTGGCGATCGTACTCGTTTTGCGCTCTTTCCTATATGAACCATTTAATATTCCATCTGAGTCTATGGTTCCGACCTTAGAAATTGGTGATTTTATTTTGGTCAATAAATTTGATTATGGCGTGCGTTTACCGATCGTAAATACCAAAGTGATCAATGTTGGTGAGCCAAAACGTGGTGAAGTCATTGTCTTCCGTTATCCACCACAACCTACGATTAGTTATATCAAGCGCGTTGTTGGTTTGCCGGGTGACCATATTCAATATAAAGATGGTCAATTGGTTATTAATGGTGAGCAGGTTGCTAAAGTTGCGACTGAAGTTAAGCGTGAAAAAGATCTATTGGAAACACCAACAGTCTCTTATTTTAAAGAAACTTTAGGTGATCATCAGTATTCGGTTCGCTATATAGACGGACGTAATTCTTTGGTTGAAACCTATCAATTTGCACAAGCCAAAGGTGCAGATGCATTGGTTCCATTTGTTGCTAAAGCCAATGACGTGTTTATTCAAACACAAGGGCAAGATTGGGAAGTGACTGTACCAGAAGGTCAGTACTTTGCTATGGGTGACAACCGTGATCAAAGTGCTGATAGCCGTTTTTGGGGCTTTGTACCTGAAGAAAACTTAACAGGTCGTGCTTTTTATGTATGGATGCATAAAGAACCTGGTTTTAAACTTCCAAGTTTTAACCGAAATGCTAAAATTGACTAATAAATAAAAAACACATAGGAAATATAAAGATGCGTAAATCTCAGTTGGGGACTTCGTATATTGCAATTTTATTTGGGGTGGTTTTATTTGCAGTTGCTGTGAAAGCAGCAATTGCAATTTGGCCAGCGTACTGGGATGACAAAGTGATCGACAGTCAAATTGAGGGACTATTAAAAGATAGTCCGCAAAATACGACACCGAGTAAATTTGCATCTCAGATGGATCAGCGTTTAGATATGAATGGAATACGTGATCTTCGTTTTAAGGATGTCGCACAAGCCACATATAAAGATGATTTGATCGTAAACAAAAAGTATGAAGTGCGGAAGCCTTTCATGCTCAATATTAGTTTAGTGATGACTTTTGAGAAGACTTTTGACCAAAAATCTGCCAAACAAACTCAGTGATAGTCGCTTACAAGGGCGAATCGGTCACCAGTTTAAACAAGTTGACTTGTTGACACTGGCTTTAACCCACCGCTCTGTTAGCCATAAACACAATTATGAACGCCTAGAATTTCTAGGCGATTCATTATTGGGAATGATCATTGCCAATTATTTATATCAGGTCTACCCTTTAGAAAATGAAGGGCGTTTGACGCGTATGCGAGCGACGCTTGTGAGACAAGAAGCGCTCGGTAAAATCGCCAATGATTTACAGCTCAGTCGGTCATTAATCTTAAGTACTGGTGAGTTAAAATCAGGTGGTCATCACCGCGAGTCTATCCTTGCTGATACGGTTGAGGCGATTATCGGTGCGATTTATTTAGACTGTAATGATCTAAACCAGCTACAAAGCATTGTGTTAAAATGGTATGAACCATACCTCGATTATATTGAACCCACAGATCAACTCAAAGACCCGAAATCACGCTTACAAGAGTATTTACAAGCACGTAAAAAACCTCTCCCAGTTTACGAGGTTGTAGATATTCAGGGCGATGCGCCAAATCAACATTTTACGGTGGAATGTTTGATTGATGGTTTGCCTAAAATCCATGGTGAGGGCTCAAGTCGTCGATTCGCTGAACAAACAGCAGCGGCTGAAATTTTAAAATTATTGGAGCAATAACTTGATGTCTCATTCAAATGACAATCAATCAGAAACTACTGAACAGCAAGATGATCAAAATGTAGTTGATCAATTTTTTAGTTCTAAAGAAGTTACCATTCCTTCGGATTTCAAAAGCGGCTTTGTCGCAATTGTAGGTCGTCCAAATGTGGGTAAATCAACGTTGATGAACCATTTATTAGGACAAAAACTTTCGATTACTTCACGTAAACCACAAACCACGCGTCATAAGATTGTGGGTATTGATTCGCGTGAAAAATCACAAGCAGTATTTGTTGATACCCCAGGAATGCACAAAAAAGAAGTCCGTGCGATCAATAAAATGATGAACCGTGCTGCACATTCTGCGTTGCGTGATGTGAACTTGGTTTTATTTGTGGTTGATGCACAAAAGTGGACTCAAAATGATGAGCTTGTTTTAGAGAAACTTAAAAACGCAGAAATGCCTGTGATTTTAGTGATCAACAAACTTGATACTTTTGAAAATAAAAATGAAGCACTTCCACTGATTCGTGAACGTGCCAAATTAATGAACTTTGCAGAGATTGTACCTGTTTCAGCTTTGCGTGGTGCGAATCTAGATCATTTGCGTGACACCATTGAAAAGTATTTACCTTATCAAGCGCCATTATATTCATTGGATCAGATCACGGATCGTTCAGAACGTTTCCTTGCAAGTGAAATTATCCGTGAAAAAATTATGCGTCAGTTGGGTGAAGAACTACCATACGATTTAACTGTACAGATCGAATCATTTAAAACTGAAGAAGCAGTGATGAATGAAAAGACGGGTAAATTGAAGTCTGCTTGTACTTATATCGATGCGACCATTTTTGTAGAACGCCAAGGTCAAAAAGCCATTGTGATTGGTGATAAAGGTGCGAAGCTGAAAAGTATCGGTATGGATGCACGTGCAGACATGGAAAGAATGTTTGAGCAAAAGATTATGCTGACACTTTGGGTTAAAGTGAAAGGTGGCTGGTCGGATGATGAACGTGCGCTGAAAAGTCTAGGTTATAGCGATATTTAAAACGATCTATTAAGTCGGTGGAAGCAGGTATGAAAATCACAATACGAGTAATAGCGATCGTGACATGTATATTCATGTTGCAAGGGTGTATTCATAAAGTGGTGACTGTACCTGTTAAAGTTGCCTATAAAACCACCAAGGGCGTTGTGAAAGGCACAGCGGCTGTGGTGGGTGCTGTGATTCCTGATGGTGAAGATGATGAAAAAAAGGATGCAAAGGACTAGGATGAGTCGCATGCTATGATGCGCAATGAAGTCTTGCATGGATATTTAATTCATCATCGTAAATATCGAGAAAAAAGCCATATTGTGCATCTGTTTACGCAGGAATATGGTCGGGTGGATGGAATCCTGAGACAGACTCCGCCACCCCAATACCAACCGATTCGTGTGCAAGCCACAGGAAAGTCTGAACTTAAAAATTTCACCAAGTTGGAAATTCTAAATCAGCCCGTTTTTTTCCATGGTGATGCATTCTTTGCTGGTTTTTATCTTAACGAAGTCATTTTGCGTTTGTGCTCACTAGAAGAAGCGATGCCACAAACATTTCAACAATATCAAATGGTTTTATTGCAGTTACAGCTACTTGCATCACATGAACAAGCATCTTTGTTTTTGCGTCAAATTTTGCGTCAATTTGAGCATGTTTTATTGCAAGAGCTAGGCTATGCAATTGATTTTTCAGTGGATGCTAGCCAGCAACAAGTTCAACCATCTCAGCATTATCAATTTCAGCTGAATGATGGTTTTATGCCTGTTGCAAAAGCCTCACGTTCAACGCTGGATGGTGCTCTAATTGCATCCATGCACAGTTATGAACAAGGTCAGGATTTTTCTCACGAACAATTGCAATTATTGGGTAAACTATACCGTCAAATGATTAGCTCATTGTTGGGTGATCGACCGCTGAAAAGCCGTCAACTTTGGATTCAAAATACTCAAACTTAATCATTCAAAAGCAAAACTTTTAAGTGCTTTAGGGTGAAAAACAATAGGATATTTTTATGGCTGCAATATTAGGTGTAAACATTGATCATGTTGCGACATTAAGACAAGCACGTGGTACAACTTACCCTGATCCTGTACAGGCAGCATTGGTCTGTGAACAAGCAGGTGCAGAAGGCATAACCTTACATTTACGTGAAGATCGTCGTCATATACAAGACGATGATGTTCGTCGTATGCGTCCATTATTGAAAACACGCATGAACCTTGAGTTGGCAGTGACTGATGAAATGGTTGCATTTGCCAAAGAAATTCAACCGCAACATGTCTGTTTCGTGCCTGAGCGTCGCCAAGAAGTCACCACAGAAGGCGGCTTGGATGTGGTTGGTCATTTTGAAAAAGTTAAAGCTGCGACAGAAGCACTCAAAGCGATTGGATGTGATGTGTCATTATTCATTGATGCAGATTTAGTCCAGATTGATGCGGCAGTTGCCTGTGGTGCGCCAACCATTGAAATCCATACAGGTGCTTATGCGGACGCGGAGACGGATGAACAGCAGCAAGCAGAATTGGCACGCATCGTCAAAGGTGCTGAATACGCCGCTGCGAAGGGGTTAGTGGTTAATGCTGGACATGGTTTAAATCTAGAAAATGTTGCGCCTATCGCCGCGATCCCGCAAATTCATGAATTAAATATTGGGCATTCGATTATTGCGGATAGTGTATTTGTCGGTTTGGCTCAAGCGGTAAAAGAGATGAAAGCAGCGATTCAGGCTGCTGCGAGATAAGTTGATGAGTAGTATAAATTACGATGAGTTGATGCAACCTGTGATTGGTTTTTTAGGTTGTACTACACCTCAAGCATGGTTAGATGAAGCTATCAATAATCTTGAGATATTGATGCAAGACCATGCAAATTGTGAAAAGAAAGCTGCCAGTACGGCAATGAACCTGATGTTTCGTTATAGCTTTTTTACTGACTTACAAGTGAAGTTGGCGCAGCTCGTGCGTGAAGAAATGCTGCATTATGAGCAAGTTCTTGAGTTTATGAACAAACGTGGTCAAGAGTGGAAGGGGTTGAGTGCAGGGCGCTATGCAGGTGGATTACGCAAAGAAATCCGTACCTATGAACCTGAGGCCTTGATTGACGTGATGATCATCGGGGCATTTGTAGAGGCACGTTCTTGTGAGCGTTTCTATGCACTTGCACCAATTGTTGATGATGAGCTCGGTCGCTACTATCGTTACTTGCTTAAATCAGAATCACGTCATTTTGAGGATTATTTGGCGCTGGCTTTAGATGTTGCGAAAACGGCGAAACTAAAAGATCCTGAAGAAACCATTCAACAACGGATTGAGTATATTCGTGAAGTGGAGAAGAATCTGATTTTAACTCCAGATGATACTTTCCGTTTTCATAGTGGCGTGCCAGCAAAGATCGTCGCTTAATTTTGAACTAAAGTTGAGAAGACCTCTGATAATTTCAGAGGTTTTTTTATTTCTATTTTTAATTAAGCAATAAAAAGCCCATATCAGTGATATGGGCTTTTTAGAATCTTGGCTCTCCCACCTGGGCTCGAACCAGGGACCTGCGGATTAACAGTCCGTCGCTCTACCGACTGAGCTATGGGAGAATCTGACAGCCATTATAGGCGGCTTTTAAGATCGGTCAAGTTAAAACTGCCATGTTTCTTTCATTTTTGTGTTGTATGCTTTTTATTTGCACAATTAGCGTGAAATCGAAAAAAATACTTGAAACTTGAACATGTGATTGCTAGATTTAATTTAGAAAGAGCGTTTAGACATCGATCTAGACAGTGTGGATTTAACCCTACTTGCCAGCACTAAAATGGCTAAACCGGAGGTCAAAATGACTATTCTTCGTATTCAATCTATTTTTTCAAATCTATCTTTTTATCAAGAACATTATCTTGATATCCTCCAAGATCCTGAGCGTTATTACACGCCTGTTCAAAGTTCATTTATCAATACATTTCCTTTTAAGCAACAAGCTTTGTTCTTGGGTGATTTATTGCAGTTATGGTTCGGTAATAAGTGGAAAATCCTAGATTCACGCAATTTATTGAGTCAAAAAAATCCACTCACCGTAAACCAACAAAGCCCTTTATATTTATTTCAACTCGGTGGTGAATTGATTTTAGGCGCAAATACAGCTTTGGCGTGGTCTGTTGCAGAAGAGAAGATTGTTACAGTACAAGTGAAGAGTATTTGGCAATATGCGGTATTCAGTCATTTATGTACTAGACCGAAAAATTTTAAAGTAAAAAAGGCAATTGCTTAATTTACTTAGATTATTTTTTAACATGAGGTTTTACAAATTGTCCGTTTGTTAAAAATATGCGTTGTTTTAAACTATTTGAACTTATTAAGAATAATTTAAAAGTAAGGTGAATTTATAATGAATGGACAATGTGTTTGTGGTGAAACCACTTTTGAAGTTGAATTAAAAAATCATGATGTGCATGTCTGCCATTGTTCAATCTGCCGTAGACAGACCAGTGGTGTAATCATGACGATTGATGTTGAGCAGGGAAGTCTAAAATTTCTTAAGCAAGATTACCTTTCGGTTTACAACTCATCTGCTTGGGGTGAGCGTGGTTTTTGTAATGTTTGTGGTACAACTTTGTTCTGGCGGACTAAAGACCAGAATTACTGCAATATCAATGTATTCTCACTGAATGAACAGCCGAAAGACTTAAACTTGGATATGGAAATCTACATTGATTGCAAACCTGAGTTTTATGCTTTCGAAAACTCAACCAAGAAATTGACCGAAGCTGATGTCGTTGCTTTATTTAATGCTGAATCTTCGGATCAGAATTAGGGATTTGATTGGATAATAAAAAAGGAAACTCCATTGAGAAGTTTCCTTTTTTAAAGCGGAAAGGGTGATTATTTAGCAGTTTTTTCTGCTTCAATTGATGCAATCGCTGCATCTACACCATCAATTGAATCTGCTGCTTGTTTGATACGTGCAAGCGCATCAACTAAAACTTCGTCAGCCGTTGCATAAGAAATACGCATAAAGCCACCTAAACCAAATGCGTCGCCAGGAACAACAGCAACGCCAGTTTCTTCGAGTAACCATTCAGAAAATTCTGTGCAAGATTTTAGACCTTTGGCACGAATTAAAGGGCGAATATTAGCGTAAGCATAGAATGCGCCATCTGCAGTTAAGCAAGAAATACCATTGATTTCATTCAAGCCATTTACCACTAAGTCGTGACGACGTTTGAATGCTTCAATCATCGGCTTAAGAACATCTTGTGAACCATTCAATGCCGCTTCAGCAGCAACTTGGGAAATCGATGTCGGGTTAGACGTTGATTGTGATTGGATCTTTTTCATTGCACCAATAATTTTTGCTGGGCCCGCTGCATAACCAATACGCCAGCCTGTCATTGCATAGGCTTTCGATACACCATTTAATACAATGGTACGGTCATATAAATCAGGCGCGACAGTCGCAATATTATAGAACTCATCTTCCCAACGAATCGGTTCATACATATCGTCAGAAGCGACATAAACATGTGGATGACGACGAAGAACTTCAGCCAAAGCTTCTAATTCAGCTTTCGTGTAGATCATGCCTGTTGGGTTAGATGGACTATTTAAGACCACTAAACGAGTGTTTGCAGTAATGGCTGCTTCTAATTGTTCAGGGGTGATTTTGAAGCGTTGTTCTTCACCACATTTGACGATCACAGGTGTACCTTCCGCAATAATCACCATATCTGGGTAGCTTACCCAAAAAGGTGCAGGGATGATCACTTCATCGCCTTTGTTTAACAAAGCGAGTGCCAAGTTAAAGAAGCTTTGCTTACCACCACAAGACACCAAAATTTGGTTAGCTTGATAATCTAAATTATTGTCACGTTTTAATTTTGCAATAATTGCTTTCTTTAGGCTAGGAGTACCATCTACAGCCGTATATTTCGTAAAGCCGTTATTAATCGCTTCAATTGCAGCATCTTTGATATGTTGAGGGGTATCAAAGTCTGGTTCGCCTGCACCTAAACCAATCACGTTTTTACCAGCAGCTTTAAGCTCAGCAGCTTTGTTGGTAACTGCAAGTGTAGGAGATGGTTTGATGGCATTGACACGATCAGAGAGACGTACGTCCACGGCATTATTCCTTCTTATGGGATTAAAAAATAAAAAAGCATGTTATCTTAGCTTAAATAGAAATGGTTGTGGTTGAAACCTGCCTTAATCGTATAAAAAGTTACCAAATTGTAAGTGTTGGTTTGGTTCTCATTTTTTTCATATTTTATTTTTATCATCATCATAAAAAATCTATTACAATAGCGGTTAGAAATTTTGATTTCGAGAGAATTTCAATGAGTGATCAACAACCAAAAGCCAAAAAAGCTTTGGTCAAATTACCTTTCCCGATGCCATCGGCACTGGATGATTCTGAGAGTGCTGTGCATAATCAGGTACGTCCAAAGCCTGAACAATACGCAGATCGAACGTGGATGCCACCGCGTGGTACTCGTCGCTCGATGGGGAAACGTTAGAAAAAAGCCAATCATTATATGATTGGCTTTTTTATTTTAAGTACGATTAATTGGGTGCTGAATCTCAAGTTCGCCACGCCAAAGTTTGATGAAGTCTTGTTCATCTATGTCATAAAGTTCCATCAGCGCAATAATCACACTGACAAATATCATCGCGCCTTCGGTGTTATTTTGAAAATGGAAAATTTTTCCATTTAACTTTCCTAAAATATCGTTGATTTCATGTTCGCGTCCACGTCCATAACGATCACGTGGGTATAGTTCTTCATTCAGAACAATTAAGGCAATGGCTTTTTCGGCAGGAGATAATTGGGTTTTATCTAAAGCTTCAGTAAAGGATTCATGGCCGTGATTGAAATAGAAAATGACATCATCGGTGATAAAGGCATGGACCATCTCTGCCGTTAAGTTTGGAAATTGTGAAACGGCATCTTCTTCAATGTAGGGACGGAATGATTCTGGGAAAATAACATTGGAATGAATCCCTTTAAATAAAGGTGCAATTTCTGACACTTTATAGCCCGCAATTCCACAACCGAGTGCGGTCAAAAAATACTTTGTTTTGGGATGATTTTCGGCATAGATTTTAAAATCATTCACATAATGCTCAATTTGTGAAAGTGGCATTTGCTGAATATGTTCATTCAATGTTGGAATAGCAAAACTTTGACCTGCCCAACCACGTCCAACACCTTTGACTGCTGCAAAATGTTGTGCAGCAATACGCGCTGCGCCACTGTCATGTTGACCAGCAAGATTACTGCCAAAAACAAAGACAGTATCTTCTGGAAGTTCGGTTACGATGCTTTCATCATGGTATTGGTAAGACATATTTTTTATCATTCAAAGAAGAGTATAAGCCCATGTTGCAGGTGTTTCACGGGTGGGTCAAGTGATTTCAAGGGGTCAAAGTAATCTGACTCACAGTGTTGTTCGCCGCAGCGTAAGTTAAATTTGTGCCGGTGATATTACTCACGTTAAATGTGGTGCTTGTTACATGACGTGCGAGTGTTCCGCTATTCAACTGACATTCACCTAGACTATTGGTGATACAACTGACAGATGATGCGCCAACAGTGAAAGCACCTGTGACGGTTGCATTGCTCACTGCTTTATTATTCTGGTCAACAACACCAATGCTGACATTTGCTCGCCAAGTACCAAAAAGCCAATTACGTGTGGTGTATCCGATCAATTGTTTGACATGGGCAATGGTGGTTGTAGAGGGCTGAGTGACTAAGGTCGGTGTGGTGGTATATGCCGAGGCTGTTGTGGTTGAACTAAAGAGTAAACGATTGGGGCTGCCAGAAGTGTTTTTGACGACATTTGGTGTTGCTGATGTAAGTAGTTGGTCAATGATCATTTTAGCTGTGGCATTTGGGTTTTGTTCTAATAAAAGTGCAGCAGCACCTGCAACATGCGGTGCAGCCATCGATGTTCCATTACCTGTCGCAACTGAACTATTACTTCTGTTCCAAGCAGACGAGACAGCACTACCTGGCGCGAAAATATCGACGCATGCGCCATAGTTGGAATAACTCGCACGGGTATCGGTATTGTCTGTCGCTGCAACTGTAATTGCCTTTGCTGCACGTGCAGGTGAAAGATCACAGGCATTGGTATTAGAATTTCCAGCAGCGACAACGGGGACAAAACCTTGGTCGTATAAGTTGCTAATAGCGGTATCTAATGGCGCGTATGCAGGTGCACCAATCGACATATTGACCACGGCTGGTTTTTGCCCATTTTTGAGTATCCAATCAATGCCTGCAATCATATTACTCATAAGACCTGTGCCTGTGCATCCGACGATACGGACAGGAATTAAATTGATATTTTTGGCAACACCATAGGTTGTTCCACCTGCAAGTCCAGCCACAAAAGTCCCATGCCCGTTACAGTCATTGGTCCCATTGAAGTCGGAAATTGTAGAAAAGCCTTTTTTTACTCGTCCTGTAAACTCTTGATGACTCGCTAAAATACCTGTATCAAGTACATAAAGATTTATACCTACACCAGTTTGGCCATAGCGATAACTTTTATCTAACGGCAAAGATCTTTGGTCAATACGGTCGAGTCCCCATGATGGATTTGTTTGTGTGGCATTCACTTGAATGATTGTGTCTTCTTCAATGTAGTTCACTAGGGGGTGTTGTTGCATTGCTTTTAAAAAAGCGCTGCTGGCAACTTCAGGAATACGGATAGCAATTCCCTGAATGGCTTTATGATAGGTATGTCTTATTTGACCGTTGTACTGGTTGTGAATGAGCTGAGGTAGTGTAGATGCCCCCAAGCTATCCTTGAATACAATGATGTAATCCCTTTGCGCAAGCGGTGGCGGAACAATTGGTGTTTTGGTTTTGTCGACTGTCTCAACGGATTTTAATATCTGCTGAGCCTTTATTTTCAGCAGCTCATGATCGATGACATTGTGGGTTGCAAGCTTTTTAGGTTGTTGTGGTGGGATTTGGTAGGTTGCAGCAAAAGCGATCGCTGTCAGAACTGAAGTCGTGATGACAATGAATTTATATTGCATTTTCAAATGAAGCCTCCATGCTTACATCATTTCTCATTCTAAGAATATTGTGATACTTATTGTTCTTAAGATCATAAGCTGATCAAACAGCGGGTAAATCGGTAATTTGTAACATTAATTTAATGATAGTGTGATGTATGTCTCTTTTATTTGAAATTATTTTGTTAGATCAACTTATTAGATCGTATTTATATTTTAGTTTTTAATGATAATTCGGCTAAAAATCTGACGTACGGTGGGATGATTTAGCAAAAAATTAAACAAGTAATGGCTGAATTATTGGTCAAGATGAATATGTCATTGGTTGAAAATTTTAGAAGTTTTTCGTCTCACTGGGATTTGGGGTTGTATCTGTAAGATTAACCTCAATATCATAAAACGATAAGAGCGTAGCAAGATGAAGAATATGCAAGAGACTGGCCAACCATTTGAATTAGTCACCAATTATCAACCTGCAGGCGATCAACCACAGGCGATTGAGAAATTGGTCAGTGGCATTGAACAAGGTTTTCGTAATCAACTGCTACTGGGCGTTACAGGTTCAGGTAAAACCTACACCATGGCAAATGTGATTGCCCAAACCCAACGTCCAACTATTGTCATGGCACATAATAAAACCCTTGCAGCTCAGCTTTATGGTGAGTTCAAATCATTTTTCCCCAACAATGCGGTTGAGTATTTCGTTAGTTATTATGATTACTATCAACCCGAAGCCTATGTACCGTCATCAGATACATTTATTGAAAAAGATTCAGCCATTAATGATCACATTGATCAAATGCGTCTCTCGGCAACACGTGCATTATTAGAACGTCGAGATGCGATTATTGTGGCATCGGTTTCTGCGATTTATGGTTTGGGTGATCCAAATGCTTATATGCAGATGTTGTTACATATTGTACAAGGTGATCGAATCGGTCGTGATGACATTATCCGTCGTCTGGTTGAGATGCAATATACCCGTAATGAACTAGAGTTTTTGCGTGGTACATATCGTATTCGCGGTGAAATTATTGATATTTTCCCTGCGGAATCAGATCAGGATGCGATTCGCGTTGAGTTGTTTGATGATGAAGTTGATTCGATCCGTTGGTTTGATCCTTTAACTGGAAAATTGGTACGCAAAGTTCCGCGAGTTACGATTTATCCAAAAAGCCATTATGTTACGCCAAAAGATCATTTAACCCGTGCGATTGATACCATCAGAGATGAGTTGCAAGATCAACTTAAGTTTTTCCGTGAACACGACAAACTGCTTGAAGCCCAACGCATCGAGCAACGTACGCGTTATGATTTGGAAATGATGCAGCAATTGGGCTATACCAATGGCATTGAAAACTATTCACGTCATCTTTCAGGGCGTCCATCGGGTGAAGCACCGCCGACACTCTTTGATTATATTCCTGAAGATGCTTTGTTGATTATTGATGAATCGCATGTCACTGTTCCTCAGATTGGTGCGATGTATAAAGGCGATCGTTCACGTAAAGAAAACTTGGTGAATTATGGTTTTCGCTTGCCGAGTGCACTGGACAATCGTCCGATGAAGTTTGAAGAGTGGGAACGAATTGTACCGACGACTGTTTATGTCAGTGCAACCCCTGCACGCTATGAAATGGAAAAATCTGAACAGATCGTTGAGCAAGTGGTACGTCCAACGGGTTTGATTGATCCTGAAATTGAAGTGCGTCCTGTACTAACTCAAGTTGATGATGTTTTATCTGAAATTAATCTGCGTAAGCATTTGAATGAACGCGTGCTGGTGACGACATTGACCAAACGGATGGCCGAAGATTTAACGTCATATTTGAAAGAGTATGGCGTCAAAGTCGCGTATTTGCACTCGGACATCGATACGGTTGAACGCGTTAAAATTATTCATGATCTCAGAACAGGGGTACACGATGTTCTGATCGGGATCAATTTATTACGTGAAGGTTTGGACATGCCAGAAGTTTCTTTGGTGGCGATTTTGGACGCCGATAAAGAAGGTTTCTTACGCTCAGAACGATCATTGATTCAGACCATTGGGCGTGCAGCACGGAATGTCAAAGGCAAAGCAATCTTATATGCGGACCGTATTACTGATTCGATGCGCAAAGCCATAGATGAAACAGATCGACGCCGTGCGAAACAAGTTGAATTTAATCTATTGCATGGTATTACGCCACGCAGTACCGTGCGCCAGACAACCAAAGAAATTGATTCAGGCGAAGTGTTAACTGATGATGAAATCGATGACAAAGTGCTTGATCAAGCGCAAGCAATCAGTGCTGATGAACAACACCTTTTATCGGATCCAAAATTGTTTGCGAAGCAGATCGGTAAACTTGAGAAGGAGATGCTCAAAGCCTCTAAAGAGTTACAGTTTGAACAGGCAGCAAGGTTACGTGATGAAATCGTGCGCTTAAAAGCATATATGCTGCAATCGTAATATAGGAGAGAAATTCTCAATAGTGATACATTTCTCAACAGTTTTTGTTTATAAAATAGGCTAGCTTAATAAGCTAACTATATGACTATTTATAACAAATTTCTGTTTTGAGGATTTATCATGCCATTGATTACAAATTTCCCAAAATCGAGTTGGCGTTTAGCAAAAATTGCAATTGGTGGCGTAGTCCTGACTGGGTTGGCTATCGGGACATACGCTTATGCTCAATCAAAGCCTTTGCCTGCCGTTGAAAAAGTAGAATTAGATAAGTATTTGGGTATTTGGTATGAGGTTGCACGTAAACCGATGTTTTTTGAGCGTAAGTGCGCTTATAACATCTCTGCTACATATACAGTGAACGAAAATGGCAATATCGTGGTAGATAACAAATGCTACGATATCGATGGAAATTTACAGCAAAGTTTAGGCGAAGCCTTTGTCGCAAACGCGCCATTTAACAGCAAATTGCGTGTTAGTTTTTTACCTGAAGGTGTACGTTGGATTCCAGTTGGGCGTGGTGATTATTGGATTCTAAAACTAGATGAAGAGTATCAGACTGTATTGGTCGGTGAACCACGCCGCAAATATTTATGGGTACTTTCGCGGACTCCAACACCGAATAAAGAAATTATTCATGAATATCTGAATTATGCCAAAACGGTTGGTTATGATATTGGTGATGTGATTTATCCTGAATATCGTTAAATAAGCTATATTCTCTAAAAACCATGCTTGCATGGTTTTTTTATTTGCATATAGTGGATAAATCATGCATTCGCTAGCGATTTTTTCTAGCCTAGATAGAGGTCAAAATGCTCAAAGGTATTATTTACTCAGTTTTGGCCTCTGTAACCTTTGGTGTTTTATTTTTTTACACCAAAGTATTAGGCGCATTTGATAGCGAGCAAACTTTTGGCTGGCGTATCATTGCGACTTTGCCATTTTTAACCTTGTTCATGTGGTTAAGTGGCGATTTGATTCATATCAAAACCATATTTAAACGGATTATGGCAAAGCCAAGTTTGTTATTGTTTCTAATGACGACCTCATTACTCACTTCAGTGCAACTGTGGTTATTCCTATGGGGACCAATGCATGGTCGTGGTTTGCAAGTTTCATTGGGCTATTTCTTATTGCCGCTGATCTTGGTTTTGGTCGGAAGTGTGCTGTATGGCGAGAAGCTGTCCAAGTTTCAATGTGTCGCAGTTGCTTTGGCGATGTTTGGTGTGGGACATGAGTTTTGGCGCTTGGGCAGCATTGCATGGGAAACTGCACTCGTCGCGATTGGTTATACCGCGTATTTTGTGATCCGTAAAAAAATTCAAACGGATAATTTAGGTGGTTTTTGGTGGGATTTATTGCTGATTCTTCCTATTGCAATTTTCCTTACTCAAACAGGGAATACGCCGTATCTCAAGTTTTTTGATGCGCCAGTTCTCATTGCGATCATCATGGGGCTTGGATGCTTAAGTGCAATTGGTTTGGGAAGCTTTATTTTAGCAAGTCGTTATCTGCCACTGATTATTTTTGGTTTATTGGGATATTTAGAACCAGTGCTTTTAGCACTTGTTTCCTTGTTGCTCGGAGAGAAAATCGGCGCAGAGGAATGGTTCACTTATATTCCAATTTGGTTGGCTGTACTGGTTTTAGTGATCGAAGGTGCTGTACATTTATTGCAACAGAGAAAACGAAAGCAACATTTGGAACTTAATTTAAAACAGTACCCAAAACGCTTAGATGACGACCAATGAACAGGGATTGCTTTAAAATGGATCACGGCTATTACGATGATTGAAAAAGATTTTTACCTAAAATCACAAAAATAATTATAGGTATTTTATGAATTTATGGCTGATTGCGACAAAATCTCAACAACTTGAGCAGCTTTTGATTCAATCTTGATGATAATTCTATTACAATTAGGCGTTTTTAAAATTCACGCCCAGTATAGATATTAAATTAGAGGACGTAACTGTGAGCAAAGACACTATCGTTGCCCTACACGCAGAACATCAAGGCCGTTGGAAAAACCGTGAAGAAATCGCGGAACACATGATTGCGTTGATTGGTCAATTATACCGTGAGAAGAATATTGTTGTTTCTGTTTACGGTCGTTCTTTAATAAACCGTTCAGTAATCCAGATCTTAAAATCACATCGTCGTACACGTATGCTTGATGTTGAGCTTTCAGTTGTCAATACCTTCCCAATCTTGGAAGCGTTAATGAAAGTTCAAAACATTGGTTCTGCTGAAGTTGATATCGGTAAACTTGCTGTTGAATATAAAAATGAAGGTGGTGATGTAGACGCTTTTGTTGCAAAAGCAGTGTCATCAATCGAAGGTAAGGCAACTTCTGAACAACCTAAAGATGTGGTGCTATACGGTTTCGGTCGTATTGGTCGTATCTTGGCTCGTTTAATCATCAGCCAATCAGGTTTAGGTCGTGGTTTAAGCCTTAAAGCAATCGTTGTACGTAAATCATCTGATGGTGACTTGGCAAAACGTGCTTCATTGTTACGTCGTGATTCTATCCACGGTACTTTTGCTGGAACGATCTCTGTTGATGAAGAAAATGAAGCAATCATTGCCAATGGTAACTTCATTAAAGTGATTTATGCATCAAGCCCAAGCGAAGTAGACTACACCGCTTATGGCATCAATAATGCACTTTTAATCGACAATACAGGTAAATGGCGTGATGCTGAAGGCCTGAGCCAACACTTGAAATGTGCAGGCGTTGCGCGTGTTGTATTGACTGCGCCAAGTAAAGGCGAAATGAAAAACGTGGTATTTGGTGTAAACCACACTGATATTTTAGATGAAGACAAAATCATCTCTGCTGCAAGCTGTACCACTAACGCAATTACACCTGTATTAAAAGTTTTAGATGACAAGTACAAAGTATTAAATGGTCATGTTGAAACAGTTCACTCATTCACAAATGACCAGAACTTGATTGATAACTACCATAAAGCTGATCGTCGTGGTCGTGCTGCAACTTTGAACATGGTCATCACTGAAACAGGTGCTGCGAAAGCTGTTGCTAAAGCTCTACCTGCATTGAAAGGTAAGTTAACAGGTAACTCTGTTCGTGTTCCAACACCAAACGTTTCTCTTGCGATCTTGAACTTGAACTTAGAGAAAGAAGTTGATCGTGAAGAAGTGAACGAATACATTCGTCAAATCTCGATTAACTCTAGTTTACAAGGTCAAATTGGCTATACCAACTCAAGTGAAGTGGTATCAAGTGACTTTATTGGTTCACGTACTGCGGGTGTGTTTGATGCGCAAGCAACAATTACCTCTGGTACTCGTTTAACTGCTTATGTTTGGTACGATAACGAAGTTGGCTATAGCTGCCAAGTGTTACGTATTGCAGAACAAATGTGTGGCGTAAACTATACAAAAATTCCTGCTGAAACAAATGCATAATTTGTTTTTAGGTTAAAAATTAAAACCCAGTTTCGACTGGGTTTTTTATTGACTGTACAGAATACAAGCAGATTAAAACACAAAAATCGTTGAGAATAATGAGAAAGGGAATTGATTAGTTAGGAATACTTCATTGTTGCAGTTTAAGCGTTTGTTTGCAGTTTTTGCTTTGATTATTATTGCCAACTTGTGTGGTGTCTATATCGCGATGTGGGTGTTTAAACACTTTAATATCAATATTCCATTGAAAGATCAAAAAGTCGCGATTGATTTACAAGAACCTTTACAAGTTCGGGTTAAAGTGAAAGATGCTTTAGATGTCGAAGTGAATGGACGTGTCGATGCGCAAATTCCAATTAATGAGCAATTGAATGTTGCTTTAACTCAGACACTCACACCACGTGTTTATTTCGATAGTTCAGTTCCGATTAGCACCATGATTCCAGTTCAAGAAGTGATTAAGGTCAATCAAAACTTACCGATAGATACAAAAGTACAGGTCAAAATTCTGGGTAAAGATGTGACTTTGCCTTTAAAAGGAACGATTCCTTTGCAACTGGATGTGCCGATTAATATCCAAGTGCCGTTACAGCAAAACGTACATTTAAAGTTTGATGCGCCCGTAAAAACAGTTTTAAAAGAGAATTTAAATATTCCATTAAAAACACAACTCAATGCCAATATTCCAATTCAAGGAAAATTAAATGTCCCGATTACTTCAGAACTCAATGCCTCTGTTGATGTAAAAAATACTTTGCCTGTCAAAATTGCGCAGGGTGAACTTAAGATTCCGCTATCGAGTATGTATTTGGATCGCGTGCAATCTCAGTCTGTTGATGCGAGTCTAAATAAAAAAGATGCGAAAGCAGGTGAGTGATGCTGATGCTTAAATCATTTAAAAGTGTGTTGATCAGTTTTGTCATTTTAACCACCTTGGTTGCGATCTTGTTTTGGTTCTATCTCAATATTCAAGCATCAGTCATGGTGTCCGCGCAGCAAGCAGATATTCGGTTGCCTGAGTCACTTTCGACCAAGATTCAGGTCGGTGATCACCTACGAGTCAGATCTGAGGGGGAGTTAAAGAGTACCTTAGTGATGGATCGTACTTTGCAGTTACCTTTGCAGGGAAAATACTTAGCAGATCTGCGTTTTGAAGTGGAAACGCCGATTACAGTGAATATTGATTATGAAACCACACTCAAAGTCGATCAGGTGATGCCAATCGAGACGACAACGGATCTAATTTACCAAAAGAAGCTCCTGCCCAAATTTCCTTTAAAACTAGATATCCCCGTAAAGTTAGATATTCCATTTCAGTTGAAGCGTGCTTATACCATCCCTGTGAAAATCGTATTTGACGGACCTGTTTATTTTGCTTTTGATGAATCAATCAATTTACCGATTAAACATCAATTCAATCCAAGTTTTTATATCAACGATACCATCGATATGAATTCGATTTCATCGTTCAATGCAACCATGTTTAACGCCGTCCAAGAGACGAAAGCAAATTTAGAGATGCAAATGGACGTGCCATTGAAGAATGTAAGACCTTAAAAGAGCGAAATCACGCTTTTTTGCAGTCTATAAGGGCATTTGCTGATTTTAATATTCGAGTAATTTACGAAAATGTGGCAAAATATCCCGTTTTATAGAATTTAGAGGATTGGCGCATGCGCTTTGTTGATGAAGCAGTCATAATCGTAGAGGCTGGCGACGGTGGCAATGGCGTAGCTAGTTTTCGCCGTGAAAAATTTGTCCCTTTTGGTGGTCCAGATGGTGGAGATGGGGGACGTGGTGGAAGTATTTATATCCAAGCCGATGATGATACCAGCACACTTGTAGACTTCCGTTATACACGTCGCTATCGTGCAGAACGTGGCAAAAATGGTTCGGGTGCGAACTGTTCAGGGCGTGGCGGTGAAGACGTTATATTAAAAGTTCCAGTCGGTACCACGATTGTTGATACAGAATCTGGTGACATTATTGGTGACTTAGTGGCTGATGGTCAGCGCGTTAAAGTTGCTCATGGTGGTGATGGCGGTCTAGGTAATACGCACTTTAAATCATCAACCAACCGTGCACCACGTAAATGTACGACAGGTATTAAAGGCGAATATCGCGAAGTTCGTTTAGAGTTAAAAGTACTTGCGGATGTTGGCTTACTGGGTATGCCGAATGCAGGTAAATCAACCTTTATTCGTGCGGTCAGTGCTGCAAAACCAAAAGTTGCAGATTATCCATTTACCACGATGGTGCCTAATTTAGGCGTGGTCGATGCCGATCGTCATCGCTCATTTGTAATGGCTGATATTCCAGGATTGATCGAAGGTGCGGCAGAAGGCGCTGGCTTAGGGATTCGCTTCCTTAAACACTTAGCGCGTACTCGTATTCTCTTACATATCGTTGATGTAGAGCCGATTGATGGTTCTGATCCAGCATATAATGCCAAAGCGATTTCGGCTGAGTTAGTGAAGTTCTCACCAACCTTGGCTAAGCTTCCAGTTGTTCTTGTATTGAACAAGCTTGATCAAATTGCAGAAGATTCAAGAGAAGAGTGGTGTCAACACATCTTAGATGAATTGCAATGGACAGGACCAGTGTTCAAAACATCTGGCTTACTTGCTGAAGGCACCAAAGAAGTCGTTTATTACCTCATGGATCAAATCGAACAACAACGTGAACGCGAAGTTGAAGATCCTGAGTATGCAGCAGAAGTTAAAGCCTTTCGTGAGCAGCTTGAAGTTGAGACACGTGAACAAACCATCGCAGCAAAAGAAGCTTATCGTGAGATGCGTAGAGCACAGCGTTTAGCTGGTCTAGAGAGCGATGATGAAGACTTTGATGACGATGAAGACGACAGTGATGTAGAAAGCGTCTACATTCGTGACTAGGCTTTTTTAGTTCCTCTTTTTGCGATGCTTTCGTCGCAATTTGGGGGGAAACAAATTGAGGGAAAAATGATAGAAGTGGTCGATATGCAACGTCAGCTCAATACGTGTAAACGAATCGTTGTTAAAATCGGATCATCTTTACTCACTGCAAATGGGCAAGGTTTAGATTTAAATGCAATTTCGCATTGGGCGAAACAAATTGCAGATCTACACAATGCAGGACATGAAATTATACTCGTGTCGTCAGGTGCAGTCGCAGAGGGGATGGTACGCATGAAATTTGCGAATCGACCCACTGATCTCCCTAGTTTGCAAGCATGTGCTGCCATTGGTCAAATGGGCTTGATTCATACATGGTCAAACGTATTGGATCAACATGGAATCAAAACGGCGCAAGTTTTACTCACGCATGATGATCTCGCAGACCGTCGCCGTTATCTCAATTCTTGTGATGCATTGCAAAACTTGATTGATTGGCGTGTGATTCCCGTAATTAATGAAAACGATACGGTATCTACAGACGAAATTCGTTTTGGTGATAATGATACCTTGGCTGCAATGGTAGCAGGTCAGGTTCAGGCTGAGTTGTTGATTATTTTGACTGATCAACAAGGCATGTTTGACTCGGATCCACGTAGTAATCCAAATGCCAAGCTCTTTTCTGCTGTGCGTGCACTGGATGACAGTTTGTTTGAAATGGCAGGCGGTGGTGGTGTATTTGGTCGTGGTGGTATGGTAACCAAAGTTCGTGCTGCACGTTTGGCTGCACGTTCAGGTTGTCCAACATTGATTGCCAGTGGCGAAAGTGAACATGTACTTGCACGTTTGATGGCTGGTGAAATGTTAGGTACTTTGTTCACCACTGATAATGATCGTGTCACTGCAAACAAAAAATGGTTAGCTGCACATTTGCAAACTGCAGGGCGTCTGGTGATTGATGCGGGTGCGGTTGAAGCAATCAAACTCAAGCATCGCAGTTTATTGCCTGTTGGTGTAAAAGCGATTGAGGGGCATTTTGATCGTGGTGACGTGGTTGAGTGTGTTGATCAGAAAGGACAGCGCATCGCGGTTGGGCGTGTGAATTTCAGTTCTCGTTCAGCAGATATGGTTAAAGGGCTGAGTTCTGATAAAGTGCATCAACTCTTAGGTGAGGCACGTTCATTGGAAATGATCCATCGTAACCATATGGCGATTTACTAATCCAGATATTGCTTTGTTAGCATTAAAAAAGACTTCTCAATCAGAAGTCTTTTTTAATGCCTAAAGTTTTTGGACTATTTATGTTGTTGAATATTTTTGCCCATACGTGCCAGTAAAATCACTGGAATCAGTCCCACCAACACAATCAAGAGCGCAGCGATAGCACCATCTTCATAAGTACCTCTTGAGGCTTCAGCATAGAGTTGGGTGGCGAGTGTTTCCATATTGAGCGGTCTAAGCAATAAGGTAGCAGGCAACTCTTTCATACAGTCAACAAAGATCAATAATGCTGCTGAGATGATCGCTGGACGTAACAGGGGCAGATGAACTCGCCATAAGATACCAAACTTATTTTGTCCTAAGTTCTGTGCGGCATCATCAAAGACCCCATGAATACGATTATAGCCAGATTCGATTCCACCAATTGCGATCGCAAGGAAACGAACACAGTAGGCATAGATGAGGGTGAACGTAGTACCTAAAAATAATAAACCAGTGTTTATCCCAAGTTTGAATTCAAGAAAGTCCGCGACCGCATGGTCGATTTTTCCTAAAGATAACATTAACCCAATCGCAAGCACCGTACCCGGAATCGCATAACCCAAGCTAGAGATCCGACTAAACCATGTGTTTTGGCTAAAGCGAGCAGCACTGACGATCAAGAAACCAATAAAAATCGTGATCAAAGTTGCAAGACTTGCCAAGCTAAGTGTATTGATTGAGGCTTGTAATAAATAATCTGAAAAACCCGCATATTGAAGGCGCTTATAAGATTCGACCAATAAATGACTGATTGGAATCAGAAAGCCGATACAAATCGGAATCAAACCAAGTCCGAAGAATAACAGCGCTTTGCTTCCTGTGACAGCTTGAGCAGGCATCAGTCGGCTGCGTTGGGCTGAGTTCATATAACGTTGTTTACGTCGTCCCAGTCGTTCTACGACCACCAATAAGGTAATGATCATTAACATGAAGATCGCAATTTGAGCGGCACTGGCCAAATCAGATTGGTTGGTCCATGTTGAATAGATCGACAGGGTCAGTGTTTTTACACCTAAAAATTCAGTCGCACCGATATCATTAATGGTTTCCATTAAGGCCAAACTCGCACCGACTGCGATCGCGGGGCGTGCAAGGGGAATGGCGACACGTAAAAAAACTTGGTTTGGTTTCAATCCCAGGCTACGTGCAACTTCAACCAGACTGGCTGATTGCATGAGAAACATGGCACGTGTACTTAAATAGACATAGGGATACAACACAAAACTTAATAAAAAAATACAGCCCCAAACCGAGCGAATATTGGGAAACCATGCAGGTTGTGCTTCCCAGCCAAACCAGCCACCAAGTACGCTTTGTAATGGCCCAATCGGATGTAAGATATCAATATAGCTATAGGCAATAATATAAGTGGGTACTGCGAGGGGCAACAATAGCGCCCAGTCTAAAAAGGCTCGCCCTCGAAATTGATAAGCCGTAACTAACCATGCACTGCCTGTTCCGATCAAGATCGTGAGTATCCCTACGCCAAGAAGTAATAACGTCGTATCGATTAGTGTCGGTGGGAGGACATAACGAATCAGATGTTCCCAAATATCACTATTGCCTTGTAATGCCGTTACGATCAACGCCAATACAGGTAAACAGGCCAACAGCGTCAATAGCCCACTGAGTGAAAATAATAAATTAAAGGTATATTTTTTTTTCATCGTCGAGGGTTTGAGTATACGGAAAGGGAGGAAAGTTCAACTGGGTAGCTAAACAGGCGACAAGTCACTTGCCGCCTGTCAGTCGGACAAGATTTAGTGATTAAATTGAACTTTATCGACTAAAAGATTGGCTGTTTTACGATGACGTGCAATATCACTGAGTCGAATTTTGTCGACTTCAAGTTTACCGAAGCTGGCAATAATCGGATCAATTTTAACGCCAGCTTTTACTGGGTATTCAAAACCACTTTGCGCATAAATTGCTTGGGCATGATCTGATGCTAAAAACTCAAGCAGTTGAACCGCTTCTTTACGGTTCGGCGCATGTTTTGCGACTACTGCACCTGAAACGTTGATATGCGTACCACCATTTTTAAAACGTGGTAATACCACATTAATGGCATTGCCCCAACGTTGTTGTTCGGCATCACCTGTGCGCATCGTACCGACATAATAGGTGTTAGCTACACCGATATCACAAATCTTGCCAAGGATGTCTCGTGCAACATCACGGTCACCACCACTTGCTGGACGCGCCAAATTCGCTTTTACGCCACGCAGCCATTGTTCAGTGGCTTTTTCACCATGGTGGGTGATGTAGGCTGCAATTAAGCTGGTGTTATATGAATGGCTACCTGAACGAATACAAATTTTACCTTTCCACTTTGGATCGGCTAAATCTTCATAGTTGATTGCGGTGAGCGGGGTACGATCTTTAGAGGCATATACGGCACGTGCTCGCATAGATAAAGCATACCAGTGTCCATTTGCAGCACGTAAATTCCCTGGAATAGCACGATCGAGAACTTTTGAGTTGACACGTTGAGTTAAACCACTTTCAACGATATCGACTAAATTACCAAAATCAACCGTAAGCATGACATCGGCAGGAGAGCGACGACCTTCTGCTTTAACACGTTCGAGTAAACCATCTTTGATGAAAACAGTATTCACCTTAACACCTGTTTTCTCGCTAAATTCTTGTAAGAGCGGTTGAATCAAAACAGGTTCTCTTGTGGTATACAGGTTGACTTGAGCAGCATTTACCCAACTACTCGTAAGTGCAACGAGTCCTGTTAAAACAATATGACGCTTAGACAGTTGTTCCATTTTTTCTAATTCCTAATCACAAGGTTTAAACTTGAAGTGTTTGTTCAGTACTAAGGTGATCTGTGTTGAAACTGTCATCCGATGCGTAGAAAAAACATGTTGTTAAATCTACAGAAAGATAAACCTGTTTAGTTTCAGCAAAATTTTGTCGATGGTCAACGTGAGCCAGTAATATAATATCTTGCAAATCAAGCTGTAAACGCAGTAATTGAGTATGTCCCATAAAGCTCGATGAAATCACTTTGGCAGCTAAAGTCCCCTCAGTGGGTACACGGAACACATTGAGTTGATGAGGGCGGAAACAACACTGAATCGGCTGCTGAGTTGTATTTAAGTGCTGAGGTACAGCGATCGTTCCAAAAATGCTGGTAATTTGGTGATCCGATCGTTGCGTTGGTATTTCATTTAAAGCAGAAAAATAACGTGCAGCAAATAAGGTTTTCGGTTGTAAATAAAGTTGTTTCGGGGTGCCGATTTGAATGATCTTACCTTGATGCATCAGAATAATCTGATCTGAAATTTGCAGCGCTTCTTCAGGATCATGAGTCACGATAATCGTTGTCGTGGCTGTTTTTTTTAAAATTTCGATAGTGCTTTGTCTGATTTGATCTCGTAAACGGTGATCAAGATTAGAAAAAGGTTCATCCATGAGTAAGACATGAGGTTTTGGTGCAAGGGCACGTGCTAAAGCCACACGCTGTTGCTCGCCACCAGATAAGGTATAAGGATAACTGTGTAGATGATGATGCATCGAAACATGCTTTAATGCTTGTTCTGCTATCGTTTGTCGTTGTGGTTTTGGGAATTTTTTTAAACCAAACATGACATTTTCCAACACACTCAAGTGTGGGAAAAGTGCATAGTCTTGAAACACTAAGCCAATATTGCGGTCTTCGGCGGCAACCTGCTGTTGGGCATCCCATAAGGTATTTTGTTCGAGTTGAATTGAACCGCTACTTGGCGTTTCTAAGCCTGCAATCAAACGCAGCATTGTGGTCTTTCCACAACCTGAATGTCCAAGTAAACAGACGATTTGCCCACTGGTCGCAGACCACGTCGCCTGATTTACAGCAAATCGTGAGCCATATTGTTTGCTCAATTGCTGGATAGTTAAGACATTGGCCTGAGGTGCAGTATGAGCATTCATGGTCAATTCACAAGACGATTTATTTGAACAAATGATAACTAATAATTCTTCTCATGTAGAGTCTTTTTCTAATTTCTTTTGCCTATGCATCGCTTCAATCGGATGTGCATCGACTAGCTCAGGTAGCGTATCATCACGACCAACCATAAAGTGTTGATCGGTGAGACTGAACATTTCAAGATCTTCATGGCTATTGCCATAGGCATAGACTTGTTGGTAGTGGTCCAGATTATACTTTTCCAATACTCTGAGCTTCTTTTGTTCGCAGCTACAATCTTTAGAGTTGTAGTTACCCGATAAAATGCCATTGTTAATTTCTGTTTGCGTACAAATCAGTTCAATATTTAGAAGTTCGCAAACTGGTGCCAAATATAAGTCAACTGAGGCTGAGACAAGCACCACATGATCACCACGTTGCTGGTGTAAATAAAGCTGTTGAAGTAGATTTTGGTCTAATTCTTTAATGATTTTTTGCGCATAGCGTGGTGCTAAACTTTGAGGTAAGTCTGCTGAAACTCCTCTAAACATGCTTTGAAATAAGCGAGGACGCATTGCATGAGCAGGATATAAGCCTAAATAATAAGCCATAATCCAAGGCAAGATTTTCAAGCCTCGGGTTACGATATGGTGTTTTGGAAAAGTGAAAAAAATAAATCCAGTAAAACTATCTTTTGGATAAAGTGTCCCATCAAAATCAAATAAAGCAAGGTTTAAAGTTTTATCTGTTTTGCTCTTTGCATGCATGTCTCATATCGTCCATTTACACGGCTCGCAAACCAATTGGTATTATAATCACGACTCAGCTTAGGACCTGAAATCACAACTTGGGGCATGATCGCATATTTTGCGTCTTTCCCTGTTTTGCTTTGATATAAATTTTGTAGCGCAAGATAAGTTTGGGTGTTTTCTAGTTTTTTCGATTTTTCTTTTTTGAGATCGCTGCGTACTTGGCGCGGCGTGACCAAAACATTATTTGCAGCAAAAACAGAAATCAAGGCTTTTTCAGTTTGACTTTGCGTGGTGCGGATATTGCCTTCTTTATTATAAATAAGCAGATCGCCGTCTAAACCGATTTCAATGTCGGTTAATGCATCCAACATGCTTTGGAATGCAGCATTGCGGCTAGAATACATTCCTGAATTATAATCAGCGAAACGATAAATTGCTTTATCATAATCGGCGGGGTAAACCATTAAACGATGGATGCCATAATATAGACCACCATATTGTGTGTATAGATCATCGCGTAGTTCGGCTGTACTCATCCCGATACGTTTATGTTCTTTGGCATAATTAATATGGACTTGCATTGAACCGAGTGTCGTAATTGGATTCATCTTTTCACTGATGTCCTGCCCCACCAACTTGGCTGCACCTGTTAAAGCACTGATATGATAGTGCTTTGCCATATAAGCAAAAATTTCACGATAAAGTAAATCAAGTTCTCGTTCAGTTTTAACGCGTCGCATTTGACGCATATAGTTATCTTCAGGTGAGGGTTGGGTTTTTAAAACCTCTTCAAAGTAACCTGCAATGGTTCCTCCGATATTTTCACCTAATTTGGCTTCAAATTTTTCTTTTAAACGCGTGTTAATTTCTTGGACTGCTTTCTCACCTAAGCCAGCCACTTGTGGATCTGCAATAAAATTTGATTCCTGATCCACCACAGCCACAATACTACAAACATTTTGTTTGGTTTGAGGAATACTTAATTCCTGCATAATGTCATGAATATCTTGCGCCCACGATTGACGGTCATTCACACGTGATGGAATGACTTTTTTAATGTGCTCAGCTTGCATTTCAGGTTCTTTACTATTTGACCACCATGCTTTATCACAAGCGGTTAAACCAACACATGTTGCAAGGATGCTCATCGCTTTTAATAAAGGATGAGTCGGAGAGGTTTTGTTCATAATCAAGACAACACCGCATAAAAAGATGAGCTGAATGGGCGAATGAAGTATACTATGTTGATCAAAAATTGTAAGAAAATATATGTATATTGGTTCCTATCAACTGTCAAATAATCTGATTGTTGCTCCGATGGCGGGTGTAACTGACCGACCGTTCAGAACGCTGTGCAAATACTTTGGTGCAGGGCATGCTGTTAGTGAAATGATGACAGCAGATAAAACTTTACGTATGACCAAAAAAAGCTTATATCGAGCAAATTTCGATGGTGAGCTTGCCCCGATTTCTGCACAGATTGCGGGTTCTGATCCAGAGCAACTCGCTGAAGCCGCGCGTTATCAGGTTGCCAATGGTGCACAAATTGTTGATATCAATATGGGATGTCCAGCAAAAAAAGTCTGCAACAAACTCGCAGGCTCAGCGTTGTTGCAAGATGAAGACCTCGTTGCTCGTATTTTGGATACCGTAGTGGCCGCAGTTGATGTTCCTGTAACTTTAAAAACCCGACTTGGTTTCTTGAACGGCGAAGAAAATATTTTACGTGTCGCTAAACGTGCAGAACAAGCGGGAATCGCTGCTTTAGCTTTGCATGGACGTACGCGCGAAGATATGTATTTAAATAACGCACGTTATGAACTGATCAAACGAGTAAAAGAAATTCTGAGTATTCCTGTGATCGCCAATGGTGATATCGATAGTCCAGAAAAAGCCAAATATGTTTTGGACTATACAGGGGCAGATGCCATTATGATTGGCCGTGCTGCGCAAGGACGACCTTGGATATTTAGAGAAATTGGTCATTATCTGCAAACAGGCGAACATCTGGCCGCACCAGATATTGCTGAAGTCAAAATGGTTTTATTGGGGCATTTGGCTGAGCTATATCAATTTTATGGTGAGTACTCTGGTTGTCGTATTGCACGTAAACATATTGCTTGGTATACCAAAGGTTTACGTTCAAGTAACGAGTTTCGTCAAAATATGTATAAGGTTGAAAGTACGGCCGATCAAGCAAAAGTGGTGGAGTCTTACTTTGATCAACTGCTTGATCAAGGTCAGCGTATGAGTGATGTGCAGGTTGAGCAGGTTAATTTGTTAGAGATAAAATGATCATTGATTTATTTTAGTTGAAAGTAGCCTGTAGTTGAATCGTTCAACTACAGGCTTTTTAATTATTCTAAATGTGATGTGATTTTTTTAAGAATATCTAAGATCACATCAAACTCACTTTGTAGTGGGGTGCTTTTACGGGTAATTAATGCAAGTGTGCGGCTTGGTGCATCTTGAATTGATTTAATCGCAATCGCATCATTGCCACTCAGCATACTATTTTTGATTGCAATTTCAGGTAGTAGCGTAAAGCCAAGGTCGGAAGATACCATCTCGACTAAGGTCGGTAAGGAACTTGCTTTTAAGCGGTGATCATTTTTACGCTCACCGACAGGGCAGGCACTTAAAGCATGATCACGTAAACAATGACCTTCTTCGAGTAACATTAAACGGGTCAGATCAAGGTCATCTAAACTGTTTGCATGAATCGCATTACTATCGTTTTTGTTGTAAACAAGCGACAAATGCTCTTTCGCAATTTCAGAGACTTTTAGACCACGAGTATCAAAAGGAAGTGCCAGCACAATCATGTCAAGATTGCCATGTTCGAGCTTTTCTACAATTTTTTCACTTTGCGCTTCATGGAGATGCAGTTGGATTTTGGGTAAGTGTTGATGAACTTCATCAAGCAACTGAGTCAAAATAAACGGCGCAATGGTTGGAATAATACCCAGATGCAAATCACCAGTTAGTGGTTCACTCATTTCTCGACTTAAGCGCATGAGGTCCTGTGCATCAGCCAATAACACACGTGCGCGCGCTACAACTTGTTCACCTAAAGGGGTTAAGCGAACGTTTTGACGATCACGTTCAACTAAGACGCCACCTAACAGACGCTCTAATTCCATAATCCCCCCAGACAATGTGGACTGGGTAACAAATGAACGGCGTGCTGCTTCAGTAAAATGTAATGTTTCTGACAACGTAACTAAATATGATAGCTGTCTTAATGAGGGTAATGCAGCCATAGTGTCCTAGTGTGATGATCTAAAATGATGAACAAACAAACCGCTAAGTTGAGGAATGAAATGTGCTGGAATATCATGCCCCATTCCTTGAATTAATTCAAACTTAGCACCAGAAATTGCTTTTGCAACTGCTTTCCCATGACTTGGTGGTAACAAACGATCTTTTGAACCATGTACAACCAAGGTTGGTTGAGTAATATTCTTGTTTAAAGGTAACAAAGAACCCGTACATAATATTGCTAAAAATTGTTGAAGTACACCCGCTGGGTAAAAACTACGGCGATATAATTTACGAATGGTTTGAATTGTTTCGAGTTGGTTCACATAACCTGGCGAGCCAATAATTTGAAATACTTTTAAACTGTGATTAACAATTGCTTCTTCATCATGCGCTTCAGGTCTACCAAGTAAACTAAAAAGTTGCTTCGGATGTGGTAATTTTAGAAAGGGCTGATTGTTACTGGTAAATAATAAGCCAACTTTTTCAACTTTCTCAGGATATTTTGCTGCAACGATTTGGGAAATCATGCCACCCATTGAGGCACCTAAAATATAGGTTTTGCCGAGACCTAATTGGTCAATCAACATCGCCACATCATCGGCCATATCATACAGCGTATAAGGCGCACCTTCATTGCCTAAGCCCAACATAAAGCGACTCATCAATTTCATGGTGTTGAGACGTTGTTTTTTATTACGAATTTTTGAAGATAAACCGATATCACGATTATCAAAACGAATAACGCGGAAACCTTGATCAATCAAAGATTTACAAAAAAAATCAGGCCAAAACAGCATTTGAGCACCCAATCCCATGATCAGCAAAATCGTTGGGTGTTCAGGGTTGCCTCCAATTTCAACATGTAACTCAATTCCATTGCCCAAAGTGACTTTGGTTTCTTGCATAAATGAAGTATAAGGCGACGCATTGAATTGAAAGGCACTGTTCATGGGATTTATTCCGAGTTGAATTCTTTTTATCAATCGTGAGTTTGTTGGTCTTGATTTCACAACAAACTCATTATAGTTAGACTTTAAACTTGTGCAGGAATTAAATCTGGAACAAGTTTGGTTAAAGTTAAACGTTGTTTACTTGCTGTTGCACCGAGCAGGACAAAACCTCTTAATGTACCTTCAGCATCATTGGCTTTTGCAAGCATACCATCATCAAACTCTTCAGTTTCCCAGTTTACTTCGACACCGATTGGTGCAGGTAAAACGGTCAATGGCGCAGCTGGCGTTTTTACAGCAACTGGCATCGCAGGATAATGTACCGCAGTATTTTGACCGCTGAGTGTTTTTGCCAAAGCGCGCGCTTGTTGCATGATTGGCATCACAAATGGAAGCAGTGTGCCATTTACTTCTGCACAGTCACCAACCGCATAGATATCGGCTTGATTCGTTTCCAATAATGTATTGGTAATGATTCCACGGCTGGTTTGAATTCTTGCTGCTTTGGCTAAAGCTGTATTTGGTTGTAAGCCAATTGCGGAAAGTACAATATCAGCGATTAAGGTTTTACCGTTGGCGAGAGTAACTTCGTAGTCTTCACCATTATTAATTTTAGTGACTTTTTCTACCGTAGTAGATAGGGCGAATTTGATCCCTGCTTGTTCTAGGTTGGTTTTAAATGCATCAGCAACATGATTAGGCAACAAACGACCAAGGGGTTGTGGCGCGAGATCAATCACCGTGATGTCATAGTCACTATGCAGCAAGTCGTTGGCAAATTCACAACCAATTAATCCAGCACCTAGAATAACCACACGTTTGTCTTTACGTTTCGCTAAGTTCTCACGGAATGTGCGATAGTCGATCAGTGAGTTTACAACATGTATATCATCGCTACCGTCACCAGAAATGGCTAAACGGATTGGATTTGCACCGACCGCAAGCACCAGTTTTGAATAGGGTTGGCTAATAGTTTCACCATTTTTTTCTAATATGATTTCATGATTTTCGGCATTGATTTCTTTGACCCAAGTTTCTGCTTCAATACGCATGTTCAGTTGGGTTGCCATTTTTGCGGCATCACCCAAAGCGATTTGTTCAGGTGCTTTTTTGCCAGCAAATGCATTGGATAGCGTTGGTTTTGCATAATTTACCGCATCATCTGCACAGATCATAACGAGTTCTTGTTCTGGGCTCAGTTTGCGAAACTCACGAGCAACGGTATAACCTGCCATACCTGATCCGATGATGATGATAGGATGCATTATATTCTCCAACATTTTTTCATTTAAAAATAAATTATAGAAAAAAAGACCATGTGATCATGGCCTTTTTGACAATCTTAGATTTCAATCATTTCAAAATCAGCTTTTGAAACGCCGCAATCTGGGCAAGTCCAATCATCTGGGATATCTTCCCATTTAGTTCCTGCTGCAATGCCGTCTTGTGGCCAACCATCTGCTTCGTCGTAAATCCACCCACAAACGATACATTGATATTTTTTCATGTGACTCTCCAAACTGATAGGTATGCTCAAATTGCCTTTCAGTAAACTATTCCATAATGTCGCTACGATCGCTGCAATACAACAAACTTGTGTTGATTGGGAGTTAGATTTTTACGCAGATCGACTTTTAAGTAAAGTAAATGCAAGAGTTTAATCATTTATAGAAAAAGTAATATGGCAATTCTAGCTGAAAGTCTTGTTATTTGTGCAATTACTCTAATTTTTATAGTCGTAAATATCACGATGTAATTTAAAAAGGTGCAAATGTATAAATATGGTTTGATTGAAAAATGAACACCTGAACTTGAGATATCATCATTATTACAACCAAGATGGAGCAATAACATATGGAAACCTTATCTTATTCGATAAAAATACACGCACCTAAACAGAAAGTTTGGGATGTGTTATGGGCAACCGAAACCTATCAAACATGGACAAAGTTTTTTTCGTGTAGTTCAACAATGCAAACCGACTGGGAAGTGGGTGGCAAAACCTATTTTCGTGATGGTGAAGGAAATGGCATGGTATCTACCATTGAACATTTAGATGAGCCGAATACAGTTGTCTTTAAACATCTCGGTATGATTATGGATGGGAAAGAAGACTTAGATAGTGATGACGTAAAGTCGTGGGCTGGTGCATTAGAAAAGTATCTGTTGACTGATGTCGAGGAGGGTACTCAGCTTCATGTAGAAGTGGATATTCAGCCAGAATATACAGAAATGATGAATAAAGGCTTTGATCAAGGATTGGCAATGGTGAAATACTTAGCTGAAAAATAAGTTAAACTTTATTGGATATTTATATTGTAATTACCCGATCGGAAAGGCTGAAAATCGATAAAGATTCGCTTTTTTCGAGATTATAAAGCTGAAATGATACGAAAATGTGTTGTGATCTGCTATTCTATTCGCCTTTATTTTTTTACTTAAATCGAGGCAGAAATGACGCAACAAAACGCTCAATCGACTTCTGAACAAATACTTTCCGAAAACGATTTAATCGCACAGCGTCATGCCAAATTAAAGCAAATCCAAGAGACTGCAAAACAGACAGGCAAAAGCCCTTGGCCGAATACCTTCAAACGTGAGCATTATACGGCTGACTTGCAACAACAATTCAAAGATCAAGATAAAGCACAAATCGAAGGTGCTGAAAAAGTTTATGTAAAACTCGCGGGTCGAGTCATGCTGAATCGTGGATCATTTATTGTGATTCAGGATATGACAGGCCGTATCCAGTTATATGTTGACCGTAAAGGTTTAGCAGCAGACGTTTTAGAAACGATTAAAAGCTTAGACTTGGGCGATATTATTGCGGCTGAAGGCTACATTGGTCGTTCGGGTAAGGGTGACCTATATGTCCACCTTGAAGCATTTGAATTGCTCACCAAATCTTTGCGTCCACTTCCAGACAAATTCCACGGTTTAACTGACACTGAAGCGAAATATCGTAAGCGTTACCTAGACTTGATCGTAAATGAAGAAACGCGCAGAACTTTCGAGATTCGTGCTCAAGTGATCGCGGGTATGCGTAACTATCTAATCAATGAACGTTTCATGGAAGTAGAAACGCCAATGATGCATGTAATTCCAGGTGGCGCATCTGCGAAGCCGTTTGTTACGCATCATAATGCTTTAGATATGGAGCTCTATTTGCGTGTTGCGCCAGAGTTATATTTAAAGCGTCTGGTTGTTGGTGGCTTTGAGCGTGTGTTTGAAATTAACCGTAACTTCCGTAACGAAGGTGTTTCAACCCGTCACAACCCAGAATTCACCATGATTGAGTTTTATCAAGCTTATGCTGATTATAAAGACTTGATGACACTGACTGAAAACATGCTTGAAAAGTTGGCCGTTGATATTTTGGGTTCTACTGATGTACCTTATGGTGAAGAAGTGTATAGCTTCAAAGGCCCATTCAAGAAAATCTCAATGTTTGATGCGATTCTTGAGCATAATCCAGATTTCACACCTGAAAATGTCAATGATCGTGAATTCTTGGCTAAATTCACCAAAGACGTTTTAAAAGAGCAGGTTAAACCAGGTTTTGGTTTAGGTAAATTACAAACTATCGTGTTTGAAGAAACAGTAGAGACTAAACTCCGTCAGCCGACGTTCATTACTGAATATCCTGCTGAAACTTCACCGCTTGCACGCCGTAATGATGATAATCCACATATCACAGATCGTTTTGAGTTCTTTATTGGTGGTCGTGAATTGGCAAATGGTTTCTCGGAGTTAAATGATCCGATCGATCAAGCTGAACGTTTCCAAGCACAAGTCGCAGAGAAAGATGCTGGTGATGATGAAGCAATGCATTATGATGCAGACTTCATCGAAGCATTGGAATACGGTTTGCCGCCAACCGCTGGTCAAGGGATTGGTATCGATCGTTTGGTGATGTTGTTTGCAAATGCAGCGAGTATTCGTGACGTTCTATTGTTCCCGCATATGCGCCGTAAAGACTAATTTGAAGTCAAATAAAAATAGCCACATCTGATTTGTGGCTATTTTTTTATATGTGCTTTTATTTATTATTTTTCCTGCATCTCTTTTTCAAGTTTTTCACCTGCTTGTATGATTTTCGGCATTAATTCATTCATTTGCTGGTATCCAACTTGCATACTTTTTTTCATGACAATCGGTAATTTATCAATCGTAGATTGACCAACAGGCGTTTTGTAAAACTCAAGCATGCCGTTGATTTCTTCTTGTGTAAATTCTTCAGCATAGATTTTAATCATGTCGGGTTCTAATTTTGCCCATGTAAAATCCTGTTTTAGGATGTTTGCAATATTTTGACTGTAATTTTCAATGGCTTTCTTTTTTTTGGTATTGATTTCCTGCCCCTGAGTTATTTGTTCAATGCTTGAGGCTGTAAATTTATGGATATATTCGTTGGATTGATCGATGAGTTGTTCTGATTTAGTGATTTTTAATAACTCTTTTACCGACTCTTTTGATGCTTGTTGAGCAAAAGCTGGCATACAAATCGCTGCGCCAAGGACAAGCGTTGGAATAAGTTTTTTCATTATCTGATTTCAATAGGGTTAAAGAAAAAACAAAGGGTACTCAGTGATATCCTGAGCTGTCAATTTTTTTATCCCATGTTAAGAAATGTAATTGATTGGTTTGGTGATTGAAAAGCATCTATAAAAAAACGATGATGTGCTCATAAATAAATTTGAGAACAGCTTAGATATGTTTTTAAAAAAATCGCTTTATGTTGCATTATTTGCTTCTCTTTCTTCTGCATCATTTGCACAAGGCATTGTGTTGAATGATGAAAATTTACGTACCGACTTGAATTGGTTGAATCAACAAGGCGTTATTCAAATCAGCACCTCAACATGGCCAATGAGTGGTGATGAGATTAAACGTGCATTATCACAGGCTCAAGTGAACAATAAAGCACAACAGAAAGTTGTGGACTCAGTTGTTCATGCATTAGCTGCTGACAATGCAACGGCTAAAGTTGGCTTGCATGCGGGAACTGATCTCAAAACTGTGCCACAAGCCTTTGGTGATAGCCAAAAATCTCAATACCAAGCAGCTTTAGAGTTTAATGCTGGTGGTGAAAATTGGGATGCAAAAATCAGAGTCAATGGTGAGAAAGACCCGTTGATTGATCATGGACATGATGTCAATGTTGAAGGCTCTTATATTGCTGGAAATCTTTGGAATCAATGGGTTATCGCAGGTCAAATTCCAACGTATTGGGGGCCAGGTCATGATGGCAGTTTAATTCGTGGTGATGCCAGTCGACCTGTGTATGGTGTAACGGCACAACGCGCGGTACAAAACGCTTTCGAAACAAAATGGTTGTCTTGGATAGGTCCTTGGCAATATCAAGCTTTTGCTGGGCAGCTCGATGATTATGAAGCGGTGCCAGATGCTAAATTAATCGGTTTACGTGTAACTGCTCAACCTTTGCCATATTTGGAATTAGGTGCTTCTCGTATGTTGCAGTGGGGGGGGGAAGGTCGTCCTGAAAGCTTCAGCTCACTATGGGATGCAATGCTGGGAACAAAAGACAATGGTGGAACAGGTAAAGCAGATCCATCAAATCAAATTGCAGGCTTTGATTTTCGTTTAAACTTACAGTCCTTATTAGATACCCCAGTGGGTGTCTATGGACAATATGTGGGTGAAGATGAAGCAGGTGGTCTACCAGCAAAAAAAATGTACCTAGCTGGTACGGATTTCTCATCAAGTTATAACAACATGCCTTACCAACTTTATGCTGAGTGGGCAGATACACGTACCAATGGTAGTGCAAAAGGTATTTCGTATAGTCATACAATATATAAAGATGGTTACTATCAACATGGTTTTCCACTCGGCCATGCGATAGGGGGGGATGGTCAAATGTATTCTGTAGGTGGTGATATTCGCTTTGATACCATGAATCGTTTAAGTGGGCGAATGTTATACGCTAAAGTCAATCAATCCGATTTAGCGATTAATTCAGCTTTTGCGAAAAATGATAAAGTTAAAGGTTTGGACCTGACGTGGACACATTATGTGAAACCAACGATTCCATTAAAAATTAATGGTTGGGTTAGTGATTCTGATGTGAATGGAAATGATGGTGGTATCTCAGTCGGTGTGGAAATTCCGTTAGAGCGAAATATGTTCCGTTTCTAAGCGCTATTTGTAGAAAAAGAGGCCTATCTAGGCTTCTTTTTTTGCATGAATAAAATCATGTGAATCCTAAAATATTTAGCGTACGTTATTCGGGTTTGTTGATATTTCATTGATGTTTGCATATCACAATTTTGCATATTGATATGAAAAAACAAGCTAAAGAAGTCGATCTAAATTATTATAATGAATAAACTTTACTGGCTGGTGAATAAGCCACTAGTAAGCATATTGATATCACGAAAAATTGGAGTTGTTATGGCACTCGTTCCTCCACACGGTCTTCCAAGTGGTGGTTTAATACCACTTATAGATTTTATGGGTAACATGGATAAGGAGGTAGGTGTACATGACTGAAAATAGATTAACGCACCTCAAACAACTTGAGGCTGAAAGTATTCATATCATTCGTGAAGTTGCTGCCGAATTTGAAAACCCTGTCATGCTTTACTCGATTGGTAAAGACTCAGCGGTGATGTTGCATCTGGCTTTAAAAGCATTCTATCCAGCAAAACTTCCATTCCCACTTCTACATGTAGATACGGGTTGGAAATTTAAAGACATGATCACCTTTCGTGACAACATGGCAAAAACACATGGCTTTGATTTGATCGTGCATCAAAACAAAGAAGGTCGTGACGCTGGAATTAACCCATTTGATCATGGTAGTTCGAAATATACTGACATCATGAAAACTCAGGGTTTAAAGCAAGCTTTGGATAAATACCAATTTGATGCAGCTTTTGGTGGCGCACGCCGTGATGAAGAAAAATCACGCGCCAAAGAACGTGTTTATTCGTTCCGTGATACCAAACATCGTTGGGATCCTAAAAACCAACGTCCAGAACTTTGGAATCTCTATAACGGTAAAGTCAACAAAGGCGAAAGCATCCGTGTTTTCCCATTGTCGAACTGGACTGAGTTAGATATTTGGCAATACATCTATTTGGAAAATATCCAATTGGTTCCGCTTTATTTCTCTGCAGTTCGCCCAGTGGTTGAACGCAGTGGTACGTTGATCATGGTGGATGATGAGCGTATGCGTTTAAAAGAAGGTGAAGTTCCACAAATGAAATCGGTACGTTTCCGTACACTTGGTTGTTACCCACTGACAGGTGCAGTTGAATCTGAAGCGGATAACTTGCCTGAAATTATCCAAGAAATGCTTTTAGCAACCAGTTCAGAGCGTCAAGGTCGTATGATTGACCACGATGAAGCGGGCTCGATGGAAAAGAAAAAGCAGGAAGGTTATTTCTAATTTCCTTAAGTAAGTCCCTCTTTTAAAAGAGGGATTTAGGGAGATTACAAAATCCGATTTCAAATTTTGTGGAGTTTTGAGCAATGTCTCATCAATCAGATCTTATTAGCCAAGATATCTTGGGTTATTTAAAACAGCATGAACAAAAAGACTTATTGCGCTTCTTAACATGCGGTAATGTCGATGATGGTAAAAGTACCTTAATTGGTCGTTTGCTTTATGATTCAAAATTGATTTATGAAGATCAATTGCAAGCAGTCACGCGTGACAGTAAGAAAGTCGGTACAACGGGTGATGCGCCTGACCTTGCTTTACTTGTAGATGGTTTACAAGCTGAACGTGAGCAGGGTATTACCATTGATGTCGCTTATCGTTATTTCTCAACGGAAAAGCGTAAGTTCATCATCGCGGATACACCAGGACATGAGCAATATACTCGTAATATGGCGACAGGTGCGTCTACTGCGGATCTTGCGATTATCTTGATTGATGCACGTTATGGTGTGCAAACACAAACGCGTCGTCATACCTTTATTGCAAGTTTACTCGGTATCAAAAATATCGTGGTTGCAATTAACAAGATGGACTTGGTTGAATTCTCAGCAGTGCGTTTCAATGAAATCCAAGTGGAATATGATGCCTTTGTTAGCCAGCTCGGCGATCGTTGTCCTGAGAATATTGTCTTTGTACCGATCTCTGCGTTGAATGGTGATAACGTCGTCAATCCATCTGAAAGTACGCCGTGGTACAAGGGTCAAACCTTGATGAATATTCTTGAGTCAGTGGAAATTAAACGCGAATCAAATAAGCGAGAATTCCGTTTCCCTGTTCAATATGTCAATCGTCCTAATCTCGATTTCCGTGGCTTTGCCGGTACGATTGCATTGGGCAGTATTAATGTTGGCGATGAAATTTTAGCCTTACCATCAGGTAAAAAATCAACGGTTAAAGAGATTGTCACCTATGATGGCAATCTTGAACGTGCCTTTGCAGGCCAAGCCGTAACCTTAACTTTAAATGATGAGATTGATATTTCTCGTGGTAATGTTTTAGTACGTGCGGGCGAACAACCGCTGATTTCACGTAGTGTACGTGCATCTGTGGTGTGGATGACCGAACATCCTTTGGTAAAAGGCAAACTGTATAACTTGAAAGTGGGTACGCAAACTGTTCCTGCGAAAGTAACTACAATTAATTACCGTGTTAATGTAAATACCCTTGAGCATACTCAAGTTGAAGAGCTTGAGTTAAATGCCATTGCAGATGTTGTGGTTGAGTTTGATGCACCAGTGGTATTTGACCAATATCAAGACAGTCGTTATACAGGTTCATTCATTTTTATTGATCGTTTAAGCAATGTAACGGTTGGTGCGGGTATGGTTGAGGCTGCAGTGGAATGGACTGCACATAGCAATCCTGTGACCGCAGAAGATCGTGCTGCTCGTTTAGGTCAAAAACCTGCGGTGATTGGTGTGTCTGCACAGTTGATCGAAAAAGCGCATGCTTTAGAGAGCTTGTTGATTCAACAAGGTGTGGTTGCAATTGCTAAAGCAGATTTAACAGTTGAGCAAATCAACTTGTTGCGTGCAACAGGTGTGGTTGTCATTACAACAACGGTTGATACTACTGATACTGAGGTAGCAGCTGAATCAGTTGAAGATGCAGCTGAAAAGATTGTGACATTAGTCCGTCTATAATTGCTTAGATTGATTGAAAAGAAGCCCGCGAAAGCGGGCTTCTTTTTTGTGGTTTGTATCTAAAATCGTATTTAATTTTATCCTACTTTGATATCGCTTTTATGCGACAATAGCCCTTTATATTTTTGTCCAAGGACTCCCATGACTGAGCACTCTCCTGAATCTTTAAGCGATATCGAAATTTTAGACATTTTACAGTCTATGAGAAAAGATGAGCTTGATGTTGAAGCCAAAGAGATGATCGTGAATGGTGGTAAAGCAGGTCGCCAAGAAGCACATAAACAAGCATTGGTGGCATTGCATACAAGTTTTGAAGATAAATTTGTTGAAGCTGTTACACTGGCATTGGGTTTGAATGCAGGGCAAGCAAAAAAAATCCGTTATAAAAAAGATCGTATTCGTATTTTAAAAGTACGTGGTATTGATTATCTTGCGATTGATGGTGCTGAAACTGCACAAGTACTCTCGCAAGTGGCTCAAGCAATTAGTCGTGAAGATGCAATTGTCACTGAAGGTCTGCACAATATTTTCCCGTTCTGGAAGGAAGGTTGGCCGATGGTTCAGTTTGATAACGCCTACAAGATTTTAGCTGAAGATATTTCGATTCATTATCAAGCAACACTCGATGAGTTAATTTCACTTTATGGTGGTAATTAAAACATCATAAACGCGGTGTCGTGCTTGAATCCTCTCATTGAAAATAACAAGGATTGTTGATTTTATGCGTTTAGCTACGAAGATTCCGCCAGAGGCTTTACAAGTATTACGAGAAGGTAAATTAATTGATGCCATCAAGATTACCCGTGAAAAAACGGGTTTAGGCTTAAAAGAATCGAAAGATTTAGTGGATCAATATTTACAAGATCATCCGCAAGAACAGGCGCGTATCCAAGAACAGTTGGCCCAGCGTAGTCGAGGGGGAATCAAACTTTTTGTTTTGATCTTCTTTATTTTGGCCATCTTAATTTGGTTTGTCATGAAATAAAACAAAGCCCAGTCAATGGGCTTTGTTCTTCAGTTTGATTTTAGTCTTCTTGAATTGAAAAAGACTCACTTTCTTGGCTAGATAGGATTTGAGTCACCAGCAGCTGATCAATCTTATAATGATCAATATCGACCACCTCAAATTTGAAACCAGCATATTCTACGGCATCGGCTGGGCGGGGAATCTTGCGTAAACGATACATGATAAAACCTGCAATCGTCTCGTAGTTTTCGTTTTCAGGGAATTCTTCAATTTCCAAGACATGCTTTACATCTTCTATTGGGGTGCTACCATCAATTAACCATGAGTGATTATCACGTTTAATAATTTGTAGATCTTCTTCCAGCGGTGTAACCCAATCGCCCATTACTGTAATCATAATATCGCTCAAGGTAATGACACCAACCACGAATGCATATTCATTGATAACGACTGCAAATTTTTCTTTGGTTGAGCGAAACCGATCCAGTACCTCTGATAAGGTTAGGGTGTCTGGAAGCATGAGAACCGTACGAATCGTAGACTCATTGAGCTGTAGCAAAGATTGATTATTTAAAATACGGACCAAAATGTCTTTGGTATCGACATAGCCAATAACTTGGTCAATATGTTCATTGCAGACTAAAAACTTTGAATAAGGGTATTCAGCTAATTTTTGGCGAATACTACTTTCATTTTCTTTCAGGGTAAAATAAACCACATTTTCTCGCGTGGTCATACTTGATGGAACAGTACGTTCTTCTAGTTCAAATACATTTTCAATGAAATGATGTTCTTGTTTTTGTAAAACACCTGCTTGAGCGCCAGCATCCATGACTGCGGAAATATCATCAAAGGTAATATTGTCATCACGCACAGTATTCACTTTAAACAGACGGAATAACAAGTTTGCGATCGCATTGATGCCCCAAGCCAAGGGTTTGCAGACCTTAATAAAGATTTGGATCGGATCGATGACACTGATCGCAATTTTTTCTGGTGCGATCATTGCCAGACGTTTTGGCATCAAATCGGCAAATAGAATAAATAGTGATGTCACAAAAGTAAAGGAAACGGCGAACCCAATGTTTTCTAACCATGGTCCTGTATAAAAGCGACTAATCAGCTCAATAAAATGAGGTCGAAACGCTGCTTCACCTAAAATACCACCTAAAATAGCAACAGCATTTAGCCCGATTTGTGAAGCGGCAAAGAAATCAGCAGACTGTTCTTGTAGGTCGAGCACTTTTTGAGCGCGATGCTCTCCAGATTCCGCGAGAATCTTAAGTTTAACTTTGCGAGCACCTGCTAGCGCGATTTCAGTAAGTGATAAAAAGCCTGCTGCAACAATCAGCATGGCAATGATAATGATATTTTGTACGAGACTCACACGTCACCTAGATTTTCATCATTATTAATTATCATAATGTTTTAACATAAAAAAGACGCTGAGTTAATCTTTAGATCAACTCAGCACTACTCATATTTTAAAGTGAAAAGACTTTAAGGTAATGAGCTAATTTTAGTATTGTGAAAACTGTGAATTATTTAATAAAAACTCACGGTTTTCTTCTTCAATCATTTGTCGCGCGACAAATAGAATCAGTTGTCTTAACCAACGGTGCGCTGGATGATGATGAAGTAAAGGACACCAAGCCATTTTAAGTTCAAATTCTGGAATATAAAAAGGAGGATCTTTGATGACCAGTCTTTGATTTTGTGTTTGTAGTTGTGCCATCCGTGTTGGGAGCGTTGCGATTAAATCAACATTTTGAGCTAAAAGGGCAGGCATTTGATAGTGTCGGGTAAAGACTGATATCTTACGACGTTGACCTATACGTTCTAATGCTTGATCAATCCAACCTAAACCCGCTTGTTTGTCTGGATTTACACCGAAGCCAACGCCCATACCTGTTTTTGATACCCAAATATGTTGAGCATCTAAATAACTTTTGAGGTTGAGGTGGGTAACGGCAGGGTGCTTATCATTCAAAATACAACTAAAGCTATCACGCCAAACCAAGACTTGGTGAAAGCTTTGCGGAATTTCATTGAAACGGTTAATGGCTAAATCGACTTTGCCTTGTTCCATGTCTCGATATGAGACATCGCTTGGGGTCAAAAAGTCGAGTACGACATTGGGTGCTTCTGAGCGTAATGCTTTGACTAAGCGAGGAACTAAAGTTGCCTCAGCATAGTCAGATGTCATAATGCGAAACACGCGAGTACTGGTATACGGTCTGAACTCGGTACGCGGTTCCAGAATCATCGAAAGGTCTGAGAGTGCATCACGAATACGAGGTTGTAATTCTAAAGCACGTTCAGTCGGGGTCATGCCTTCTGATGAACGGATCAATAAAGGATCATTAAATAAATTACGTAAACGACGTAAAATATTACTCATCGCTGGTTGGGTAACACCGAGCTGTTCCGCGGCGCGTGTGACATTTTTTTCACGAAGAAGTACATCAAGATATATTAATAAATTGAGATCGACCCGTTCCAGATTCATAAAAAAAATACCGAAAATAAAATCTTTAAATTGTGCTGGATTATGACATATTTAAAGCAGTTTGCGTAACTTAATACGATATAAAAACAATTGCACAGTAATGAATGGCGTAAGCTATTGAAAGCATAATTCTGTCTTGTTCAGCAGTCAATTTACGCTGTTTTTTGGGAGGAAAGAATATGGGTATAATAAAAAAGATCAGAATGAAGCGCTATCGAATCGGTTTTTTTAGACGCTTTTTCTGATTTAAAGAAAGCAGATATTGCGTGTTACAACAGCATCGAGACAGTGCTGATGAACTTTTAATGAAAAAAATATAATTTAAAACAATATCTTAAATTGGTTATATGTTATTGTGAATACGTCTTTATCCATGTATTTTTTAAAAAAATACTGAAGATTAACCTAGAATATTGGATAAATTCGTTTGCAAAGACTAAGCTGTGAAACATGTTGATGAAGTGCTTGAAATCTAGACTGCGAAAAGCATGATTTTTAGCAATCATTCGATGCCAATCCTCAAAGGAATATATCATGACTACATATCAAACAGCGATTGATGCAATCCGCGAACTAAAAGCAAAATTCGGCGACACTTGGCGCGATATTAGCCCAGAAGATGCTGCGCGTATGCAATTGCAAAACCAATTCAAAACAGGTCTAGATATTGCTAAATATACCGCTGCAATTATGCGTCGTGATATGGCTGAATATGATGCTGACTCTAGCAAATACACTCAATCATTAGGTTGCTGGCACGGTTTTATCGCGCAACAAAAAATGATTGCGAACAAAAAATACTTCGGTACAACTGAACGTCGTTATATCTACCTTTCTGGTTGGATGGTTGCTGCACTTCGTTCAGAATTTGGTCCACTTCCTGACCAATCTATGCATGAAAAAACTTCAGTTGCTGCGTTAATTGGTGAAATCTACACCTTCTTACGTCAAGCTGATGCGAAAGAATTAAACGATTTATTCCGCGCGCTTAAAAAAGCAAAAGAAGCGGGTGATACAGCTAAAGCTGCTGAAATCACTGCTCAAATCGATGGTTTCCAAACTCACGTTGTGCCAATTATTGCGGACATCGATGCTGGTTTCGGTAACGAAGAAGCAACTTACTTACTTGCTAAGAAAATGATCGAAGCAGGTGCTTGTGCACTTCAAATCGAAAACCAAGTATCTGACGCGAAACAATGTGGTCACCAAGCTGGTAAAGTAACAGTTCCACATGAAGACTTCATCGCTAAGATCCATGCATTACGTTATGCATTCTTAGAAATGGGTCTTGATGACGGTATCATCGTTGCACGTACTGACTCTGAAGGCGCTGACTTAACTCAAAAAATCCCAGTGGTTAAAGAGCCAGGTGACATCGCTTCTCAGTACATTAGCTATTTAGAAACTTCTGAAATTGATATTGCTGATGCTCAAGAAGACGAAATCTTGATCAAACGTAATGGTAAATTACACCGTCCTAAGCGTTTAGCTTCTGGTTTATATCAGTTCCGTGCTGACACTCAAATTGACCGTGTTGTACTTGACTGTGTATCTAGCCTTCAAAATGGTGCTGACCTTCTTTGGATCGAAACTGCGACTCCAAACGTTGACGAAATCGCTCACATGGTTAACCGTGTACGTGAAACTGTTCCAAATGCGAAGCTTGTTTATAACAACAGCCCATCATTCAACTGGACTTTAAACTTCCGTCAACAAGCTTACGATCGTTGGGTTGCTGAAGGTAAAGACGTTTCTGCTTACGACCGTGCTAAATTAATGAGCGCTGAGTACGATGAGACTGAATTGGCTGCTGATGCTGATGCTAAAATCCGTACTTTCCAAGCAGATGCTTCTCGTGAAGCGGGTGTGTTCCATCACTTGATCACACTTCCGACTTACCATACTGCTGCGCTTTCTACTCATGAGCTTGCACAAGGTTACTTCGGTTCTGAAGGTATGTTGGCTTATGTTGCTGGCGTACAACGTAAAGAAATCCGCGGTGGTATCGCATGTGTTAAACACCAAGCAATGGCTGGTTCTGACATCGGTGATGACCATAAAGAAATCTTCGCTGGCGACAATGCATTGAAAGCTGGTGATGATTCTAAAAACACAATGAACCAATTCGGTGGCTAAGCCCTGATTTGATTCAAAAAAAACCCTGCTGATAAAGCAGGGTTTTTTATTGAGAGCATTTAAGTGTAGATAAAATTATTCTGCTTCTTTGTTGAGTTGGTATTTATCTGCGAGTGCACCTGTGATTTCATTACCTTCTAAATCAAGTGCTTTTAAGTAGCCTTCGGCAACAAAGTATTTGCGGCTATCACCAGCTTTGTCTAGTTCAATAATAGATGTGTTGTTGCGATCAAACTGGAAGCTACCTTTACTTTCAAAAGATTTCCCATCACCTTTACCGAGATAAGTTTCTTCTAATTCAAAAGTTTTATCCGAATTAAGCTCTAGTTTTGTTTCGATACCTTCACAATCGGCGCAAGGTAATACACCTTTATAGCTACCATTCCAATCTAAAGAGTTTTCTGCGGTATGTTCACGATCGATCATCGGTTCGGATGCAGCCTCTGTTGTTACTGCAGGAGGGGTTGAGTGGTCATCTTTTGGTGTTTCTGACTTATTACAAGCCACTAGAAATACAGATGCAAGCGAAACTGCGATTATTGATTTTTTCATCTTAGATACAACCCTGTGAAAATATTGATACCCAAGTTATGAGATTTTAAAAGGAAATAATAGTAGGGGAGTGTAAGTGTTATTTAATTTTTGGTAAAACAGGACGGTTAAGATGAAACTGAGATGTATCAAATGTATAAGAAAAAAGGCACTTATCTTTCGATAAGTGCCTTTCTTTGAATCTGGAGCGGGAAAGGAGACTCGAACTCCCGACCCCAACCTTGGCAAGGTTATGCTCTACCAACTGAGCTATTCCCGCAATATGGACGCATTATAGAGTGTTTAATAAAACTGTCAACTCTCTAAGTTGTTGATTGGTTGTTTTTTGACTAAATTAGTCAGCGCGACGCCAAATCGTGCCTTGACGGCTATCTTCAAGTACCACACCTTGATCGAGTAAGGATTGACGAATTGCATCTGCCTTCGCAAAGTCTTTGGCTTTTTTTGCATCTACACGTTGTTGAATAAAATCTTCAATATCGGTATCAGAAAGTGAAAGCGCTTCTTGACCAATATCAGACTTTAAAAAATCATCTACATCGTGTTGAACTAAAGCTAAAACATTGGTTAGGTTTCGTAGCGTAGAGTATAGAACGGTCGCTTGTTCAGCCTGTTGTTCTTTTACAGCACGATTCAATTCTTTATTTAGTTCAAATAATACCGCCATCGCTTCAGCAGTATTAAAGTCATCTCGCATGGCATTGTTAAAACGTTCAACGAAACTGGCTTCTAAGGTTTCAACTGTTTTTTGTCCATAAACTTGTTGATAGGCTTTAAAAGAATGATAAAAACGGCTAAGTGCTGTTTTGGCTTCTTTTAATGCAACATCGGAAAAGTTGACTGGACTACGATAATGCGACGACACGATGAAATAGCGAATGACTTCGGGATGGAATTTTTCCATCACATCACGAATGGTAAAGAAGTTGCCTAAAGATTTAGACATTTTCTCGCCATCAACATTGATGAAACCAACGTGCATCCAATAATTTACATATTGTTCGCCAGTAGAAGCTTCACTTTGCGCGATTTCATTCTCATGGTGAGGGAACATCAGATCCGAGCCGCCACCATGAATGTCAAAGTGATTGCCTAAGCAGCAGGTCGACATGGCAGAACATTCAATATGCCAACCGGGACGACCATTGCCCCAAGGAGAAGCCCAAGCAGGTTCATTGGCTTTGGCATGCTTCCAAAGTACAAAATCAAAAGGGTGTTTTTTATCAACTTCGACATCAACACGTTCTGATGCACCTGCTTGCATATCATCTAGTTTGCGACCTGATAAGCGGCCATATTTATTGAATTTAGTCACTTCAAAATAGACATCACCATTTGCAGCAGGATAAGCCGCACCTTTATCTACTAAAGTGCTGATCATGCTTTGCATCTGATCAATATAATCTGTGGCTTTCGGTGCTTCATCAGGTGCAATACAACCTAAGTTTGTCGCATCTTCATTCATTGCCTCAATAAATCGAGCAGTGAGTTGTTGAATGCTTTCACCATTTTCATTGGCACGTGCAATGATTTTGTCGTCTATGTCAGTAATGTTGCGAATGTAGCGAACTTTCCAGCCTTGACTACGCAAGAAGCGGGTAATGAAGTCGAATGCAACCATAACGCGAGCATGTCCAATATGACAGTAATCGTATACGGTCATACCACAGACATAGATATCGATTTGTCCTTCGTTAAGTGGGACAAATTCAACTTTTTTACGTTGCTCTGAGTTATATAAAACAAAAGGTTGCATAAGGGTTTTCAAACACTCTACAAAAATCGTGATTCATCATAACGTATGCACCATATTTCATAAAGTTGTCTGGAGAAAAAAGATCAGAGGGAACAAGTATTTTTATTATGGTTGATTTTAGCTTGTTTTATATCTCTTCATCTTCCTTGAAAACTTATACATTTAGAAACGTGTATAATTCACAGTTATGCTAGAATCTGCCGTATTCTTTTGATTAAAATCATCTACTATCAAGTGGATTGAGCATTACTTTGAGTCAAACTCACATGTCACAAGTCATAAATTTCCAAAAAAGCGCATTGGAAACCTTGCGTATTGAACAACAAGCCATAGAAGTGCTTGCCACACAAATTGATGAGCGCTTTGATCGTGCATGTGAAATCTTATTGCAGTGCAAAGGGCGCGTCGTGATCACGGGTATGGGCAAATCAGGTCATATCGGTCGCAAAATGGCAGCGACTTTTGCTTCAACAGGTACGCCATCATTCTTTATGCATCCGGGTGAAGCAGGACATGGTGACTTAGGCATGTTGGTGCGTGGAGATGTTTTGATTGCGATTTCTAACTCTGGAAAGAGTGATGAAATTATGATGTTGATGCCTTTAATCAAGCATCTAGAAGTGCCTTTGATTACCATTAGTCGTGATGATAAAGGTCCAATGCCACAAAATGCGGATATTGCTTTGACGCTGGGTTTAGCAGATGAAGCCTGTCCTTTAGGTTTAGCACCGACATCGAGTACCACCGCAACACTTGTGTTAGGTGATACTTTGGCAGTTGCATTATTGGAAGCGCGTGGATTTACCGCTGATGATTTTGCGCGTTCACATCCAGCGGGTGCGTTGGGCAAGCGTCTACTTTTACATGTGAAACACTTGATGCATACCGGTGCAGAGTTGCCAAAAGTTTATCCTGATACACCGATGAATAAGGTGCTGTATGAGATTTCTGATAAACGGTTGGGCCTGACCACTGTTGTGGATGAGCAAGATACCTTATTGGGGATTTTTACTGATGGTGATTTGCGTCGAATGATCGATCGGCAACAGGGTTTTGATGTGAATGCTGCTGTATCCGCTGTGATGACGGAAAATCCGATGACGATTTCTCAAGAAGCTCGAGCCGTGGAAGCATTGGAAAAAATGCACGAGAAAAAAATTAACCAATTCGTTGTTGTTGATGATGCTAAAAAAGTAATTGGTGTTATTAGTATGCACGATCTTATTGAAGCTGGAGTAAATTAAGCCATGGCATCGTATGCTTTACAAGAACAAGCACGTCATTTACAAGCACTGGTGCTTGATGTGGATGGGATTTTAAGCGATGGCTTTGTAACCTTAACCAATTCTGGCGATGAAATTAAATCATTTGATATTCGCGATGGTTTAGGGATGAAATTGGTTCAAAAAGCGGGCATGAAAGTGATTATTATCACAGGCCGTAAAAGTCATATTGTTGAAAAACGTATGTCGGATTTGGGCGTAGATTTGGTTTTCCAAGGGCGTGAAGATAAAGGCGTGGCACTACGTGAAGCTTGTGCGCAGTTCAATATCTTACCTGAAGACTGCTTATATATGGGCGATGATTGGCCTGATTTATCTGCATTTGCCATTTCGGGTATGAGTATTACAGTACCGAATGGCCATGAAGAAGTACGTCGACGTGCTCACTTGGTGACGCAAGCAATGGGTGGCCGTGGGGCTGTAAGAGAGGTCTGTGATATGTTATTGATGGCAAAAGGTGTTTACCAAGAGCTGCTTGAAAAATATCTTGCGGTACCACATTAATATACTTAATAGCGTTGATTTGCTCAAAGGTTAGGTAACCCTGTTTATGGATACCAAAGTTTTATATGTTGTTGCTATTGTGGTCGCTTCTGTAAGTGGCGGCTTTTACTACTTTAGTGGCAAGGCAAAAAAGTTGGATGTAGACTCAGCGAAGAATATGACTTATTCAGCGCACGGGGTTCATTTAACGCAAACAGATGAACAGGGTAATTTGTACATTCGTGCTGAAGTAAAACAACTACAGCAGGATATGCAGCAGAAAACCTCGCAGCTTGACCAACTGAAAGCGGTTATGTACAAACAGGGAAAACCTGATGCCACTTTTTCTGCCCTACGAGCAAATGGTTATGATGAAAACCGTAAGATTGTATTGGCTGGAGATGTTGTCGTCACAAACTTGTCGGATCAGGGCAACATGGAGTTTCATACAGATGAAATCACCGGTTATCCAAAAACAAGAGAACTAGAAACCCAACACCAAGTCATTGTTCAATCCCCAACAACCGAATTTGTGAGTCAGGGTTTAAAAGCAAATTTGAATGATGGTCAATATGAATTTTATAAAGTTCGAGGAAAGTATGCGCCAAGCTCTTAATTCTAAATATCGTTTTACTTTCTTAAAACAGTTTACTTGTATTGCTGTGGCTGCATTATTTTCCAGTTCAAGCTTTGCTTTGCCGTCTGATCGTAATCAACAACTTTCTTTAGTTGCAGATCGTGCCACATACAATGATCGAACAGGTATCACAACTTATACGGGAAATGTTGTGATTGAACAGGGAACGATGAGACTTCAGGCAGATTCAATTATTGCTACCTTAAATAGTAAAAAAGAAATTCAGACCATTACGGCTAAAGGTCAACTGGCGAAATTTCAGCAGCAAATTGATACGAATAAGGGTTTAGCGCGCGGTGAAGCACAACAGATTGTTTATAATGCGGATACGGGTATTCTGACTTTATCTGGAAAGGCCTATCTTTATCAGAATGGCTCAAGTATTCGTGGTGATAGCTTAAAATATAGTATGAATAAAGGCGATGTTGAGGCTCAAGGTTCTTCAACAAATCGTGTGCAAATTATTATTCCACCATCAAGTTCAAAAAGTTTTCCAGGGGCGCGTGATTAATGGAACAATCGGTGCAACAACCACAAACTTTATGTATTAAGCATCTAGCGAAAAACTATAGTAAACGTTGGGTGGTAAAAGATGTGTCTTTTACCATGCAAAGTGGGCAAATTGTCGGATTGCTTGGTCCGAATGGTGCGGGTAAAACGACGAGCTTTTATATGGTCGTTGGTTTGGTTCGGATGGATAAAGGCGAGATTCATTTAGATGATCTTGATCTATCTGATCTTGCCATGCATGAGCGTGCCCGTAAAGGAATTGGCTACTTACCTCAGGAAGCTTCGATCTTTAGAAAGTTGACCATTGCCGAAAACATTATGGCGATTTTGGAAACGCGTAAAGATTTGAATAAGCAGCAACGTCAGCAACGTCTGAATGAATTATTAAATGATTTCAAAATTAATCATATTAAAGATTCATTAGGCATGAGTGTTTCTGGTGGTGAGCGTCGTCGTGCCGAAATTGCACGTGCTTTGGCTGCTGACCCTAAATTTATGCTGCTGGATGAGCCATTTGCAGGTGTAGATCCTATTTCTGTAGGTGATATTAAGGACATTATTCAGACCCTTAAAGACAGAGGAATTGGCGTACTCATTACGGATCATAATGTACGAGAAACGCTGGCAATTTGTGAAAAAGCCTATATTGTTAGTGAGGGGGCGGTGATTGCTGAAGGCACGCCGCAAGAAATCCTTGATAATGAGCAAGTACGTAAAGTTTATTTGGGTGATGATTTTGTTGTTTAGACAATAGATTTGAGCTTTGAAAAAGAACCTTCAGGGTTCTTTTTTTATGCCAGTAGCAATCATCATGTTACTAGAAATTTGAATTTGACTGTGATCTGGTATTTTTCTACCTATTTCATTAATAAATATAAGTTTTTGGATTGGATGGTGCATGTACCATCCCCGTTGCATGATAAGAAAAGTGTGAACTAATTTACAAAAAACAAACACTTATCCGTCGAGAAATTGGCATTTGAAACGTGGTGTTTTCTACAAAAATAAGAGTAGAATGAAGACGCTTTGAACGATAATTACATGACAAGAATATGAGCATTAATAAAGATATAGATATAGATGAAGGATCACGTAAAACATGTATAGATCTAAAGTGGCTATTTTGTATAGCAACTTTATCTGTACCCGTTACACATGCCTCAACGCCAAGTGAACAGTATCATTCTCTCAAGAATAATTTGTCTCAGCTATTTACGCCTAAAAGTAATGATGAATTTAAAACTGCAAGTATGCAGAAGTTGAGCAATTTTTCACTTCATTCATCGCCTACTGAATTACCTGTCGTTGGATCTGGTCGTCCAATGGATGTTGTGCCTACTGCATTATGGGAGAACCAAAACAAAACCTTAAAAGATGCGATACAGATTGCAGTTCAGCGCAATCCTGAAATTTCACAAACCCTGGCAACTTTAGCCGCACAGAATGCCAACATAGATGTAGCGAAAGCAGGGTTTTATCCACAAATTTCAGGGGGCGTGAATACAGGTGATTTGACGAGAAAGGGGGAGCGAGGTCGACAAGTATTAGCTTTAAATGCCTCTCAAATGCTGTATGACTTTGGGAAGGTGAAGTCTGGCGTTACCACTGAACAAGCAAAATTAGTAATAGAACAAGCGAATGTTTTAGTCAAAATTGATGATATCTCGCTGGATGTAACACAAACGATTATTAATATTCAGCGTTATCAAAAGCTCATAAGAATTGCCAATCAGCGGATTGCTGGGGTTAAACGTATTCAGGAAATGGCGAACTTAAGAGCAAATGCAGGGATCAGTAGTCAGGCAGATCCTGTCCAAGCACAATCATATTTGCAATCAGCTCAATCAGCGTTGATTGCGCAACAATCATTACTCAGTCAGTTTCAACAACATCTTTATACATTATTAGGTTTTGATGCGCGTAATGTTCAATGGGCGATTACAGATGATTTTATTAAACAATCTGATTTATATGTAGAGCCACAATTTAATACCATTCCGCAAATGATTGCAGCGCAGGCTGGAATTGAGGTTGCACGTAGTCAGAAAATACAAACCAAAGTCAGTAATTATCCAACATTGGCTGTAAAAGGTGAGTTAAGCCAAGCAATACATGGGCGCAATCCAAACAATGATAAAAATGGTGGCTTTGATAGCGCGATTATGTTGGAAGCAAGTAGCCAATTTTATCAAGGCGGTGCGACATCTTCGAGAATTAGAGCCGCTAGTTTTGCTGAAGAAGCGGCAAAAGCACAGGTAAATACAGTTTACTTAAATGTGCTGGATCAGATCAGAACCAGTCGAGAGCAAATTGAAAATAAGCAACGTCAAATGCAAGTGTTAGCAGGACAACAAGCAACCACTGTACGGACACGCGAGCTTTATCAGGAACAATATAAATTGGGAACACGTACTCTGGTCGATTTACTTAATGCAGAACAAGCCATTCATAGTGCAAACACAGAAGTCGAAATAGCACGTTATGATATTTATAGTAGTATCGCTCAATATATTGCAGCCACAGGCCGTTCTCGCCAAGCCTATGACCTGAATAATATAAAAATTCAAGGGTTTGAGGTGCAACAATGATGACAAAAATAGATTACCAACCTTGGTTACAGGCAATATTAACCATTGCCAAGCATTATCGGATTGAGCCTTCGGAAGAGCGTGTCCGCTTACAGTTGGACTGGAATCAAAATCAGAATCTTGATGAGGTTTTGACGTTGATCAGTCGGCAAATTGGGCTCACTTTACGCAGAGCTAAATTCAGTAATGATGTCATTAATCCGTGGCGTTTACCGATATTAGTTGAACTAGCCGATGGCCAAGTGGGGGTCATTGATAAAGCAGATGGCTCTGGGCATGTCAGTATTCAACTCAGTGGCGACCAAGGTTTATCACAAAAGTTTGCAGTAGGCGCTTTAAAACACATTGTAAAAAGTGTGTATATTTTACGCCCTGAGCAGTCCGTTCCTGATGCACGTATTGATGAGTATATTAAGCCCTATAAGCCAAGCTGGTTTTGGTCAATCGTTTTAAGTGATTGGAAGCGCTATATCGATATTATGTTTGCATCTTTGATTGCAAATGTTTTGGCATTGGCGACCATCGTTTTCTCGATGCAAGTCTATGACCGTGTTGTTCCTTCACAGTCGATACCTACACTTTGGGTGCTTGCTGGTGGTGTACTGATTGCAGCAATCTTTGAGTTTGTTCTGCGTATTTCGCGTGTTTATATCTCTGATATTATTGGGAAGCGTGCAGATCTACGTATTTCTGATCGGGTGTTTGGTCATGCATTAAGAATCAAAAATAGCGAGCGCTCGAAGTCAACGGGAACCTTCATATCTCAGATTCGTGAATTGGAAGGGGTGCGAGAACTTGTCACTTCAACCACGATGGGGGCGATTGCAGATCTTCCTTTCTTCTTTTTATTCTTGTTTATCTTTGCAATTATTGGCGGAAACTTATTTTGGGTCATGTTGTTGATCGTACCGCTAATGATTTTGCCTGCAATCTTGGTACAAAAGAAGCTGGCTAAACTTGCACAAGAAGGTATGCGTGAATCCTCAATTCGTAATGCAATTTTGGTTGAGGCTGTACAGGGAATTGAAGATATTAAGCTATTACGTGCAGAGTCTCGTTTCCAAAATCAGTGGAATCATATGAATGAGATTTCTGCTGATATCAGTATGCAACAACGTAAAATTGTTGGTGTATTGACAGCTTGGACGCAGAAGCTACAAGGGCTTACCTATGCCATTGTGGTACTGGTTGGGTGTTTTGCTGTGATGGAAGGTGAAATGACCACAGGTGCGCTGGTTGCTTGTTCGATTTTATCATCACGGATGTTGGCGCCAATATCACAGATCACAGGTATTCTTGGTCGTTTTCAACAAGCCAAAGTGGCAAAGCAAAGTTTAGATGAATTGATGCAGCGTCCAGTTGATCAAGCTGATCATGCACATTTGGTACATAAAGAAGTATTACATGGTGATTATGAGCTGAAAAATGTGGTATTCCAGTATGGTGAGGATGATCCTCGACCAAGCTTGGCGATTCCAAAATTAAAGATTCGGGCGGGTGAGCGAATTGCTATTCTCGGTCGAAATGGCGCTGGTAAATCAACGTTATTGCAAATTCTCTCTGCAATGCAGACTCCAAATTCAGGTTCGGTACACTTAGATGATTTAGATATGAGTTTGATTGACCCTGCTGATGTCCGTCGTGATATGGGGTTACTCAACCAGAACGCCTATCTTTTCTATGGAACCATTCGAGAAAACTTAACTTTAGGTGCGCCGTTGGCACGCGATGAAGACCTTTTAAAAGCGTTAAAAGTGACCGGTGCATTGGGTTTCGTTCAAGAAAAGAAAGAAGGTTTGGATCATCTGGTTTTAGAGGGTGGCGTAGGCTTTTCTGGTGGGCAAAGACAAGCATTGTTACTCGCAAGATTATTAGTCCGTGAGCCAAATATTTTGCTACTCGATGAACCGACAGCAGCGATTGATGATGTCGCAGAAAAACAATTGATAGATCATTTAAAGGGGTGGCTGGGCTATCGTACTTTAATCGTCGCTACGCATCGCCGAGCGGTGTTGGAATTGGTTGATCGTATTATTGTGATGAATGATGGCAAAATTGTCATGGATGGACCTGCTGATAAAGTCTTGCAACAATCATCGGCAAAACAAAAAATAGTTTAATAAAATAAAGAGGATAATTCATGAGTGAGCAAGAACAAACCAGCAGTCGTCCCATGAATGTGAGTTACAAGGAACCGAAGTTACCTGGTTCATCGGTTATTGTATGGTTAATTGGGATTGGTTTAGTGATATTGCTCGTGTGGGCATGGGCATTTAGTTTAGAAGAAGTATCGACAGGTACGGGTAAAGTTGTCCCTTCTTCAAAAGAGCAAACCATTCAATCACTTGAAGGGGGGATTTTAACTAAACTCGCTGTTAGAGAAGGCGATATCGTTGAAAAAGGACAAATACTAGCGCAGTTAGATCCGACACGTCTTGCTTCAAATGTGGGAGAGTCACAATCTTTATTGAGTTCTGCTCAAGCGACAGCAGCGCGTTTACGTGCCGAAGTCAGTAATACTGCTTTGGTTTTTCCAGAAGAAGTTTTAAAAGAACCTAAACTCATAAAAGAAGAAACAGCACTTTATTATTCACGTCGCATGAATTTAGAGGAGGCTATTTCAGGTAATCAACAAGCACTTAAATTGGTGCAACAAGAATTGGCCATGACTGAGCCGTTGGTTGCAAAAGGGGCCGCCAGTGAAGTTGAAGTGTTGCGTTTAAAGCGTGAAGCCAATGATTTACAAAATAGAATCAATGATATTCGTAATCAATATTATGTAAAAGCGCGTGAGGAGTTATCAAAAGCCAATACCGATATTCAAACTCAACTACAAGTGGTCAAAGGTAGAAGTGATAGCTTACAACGTGCTGTATTTAGAGCGCCTGTTCGTGGTGTCGTGAAAGAGATTGATGTGACAACTGAAGGTGGTGTCATTCCTCAAAATGGTAAGTTGATGACGATTGTGCCTTTAGAGGATAAATTGTTAATCGAGGCACGTATTTCGCCACGTGATATTGCCTTTATTCATCCAAATCAAGAAGCTTTGGTCAAAATCACGGCTTATGATTATGCTGTATATGGCGGGCTAGAAGGCAAAGTCACCACGATTTCACCAGATACTATTCGTGATGAAGTGAAGCAAGATCAGTTTTATTATCGTGTTTATATTCGGACAGATTCAGATCGGCTTTATAACAAAGCGGGTACAGCATTCGATATTACCCCTGGTATGGTGGCTACTGTAGATATTCGGACTGGACAAAAAACCATTATGGATTATTTGCTTAAACCATTTAATAAAGCCAAAGAAGCATTACGTGAACGATAGTTTCTGCTGATTTGAAACCTTTATCGTCGGGTGTGGTGATAATCAGTCATCACACCCATTTTTTATAATGGAATGTCAACAGACCCTATCATCGCGCCCTACATCGCGCCAGAAAATTGCTATAATCATTTTTTAAAGTTTGTATTTATGTTTTATGCCATTCACCATTGCCAATTCGGTAACTTTTGAAGAAGAAATTAAAAAAAGTCGTTTCCAAGCGATTGCAGCGATTGTTGAAAATGAACAGCAGGTCAAAAACTTTTTAGAAGAAGTGAAAGATCCATCGACGACACATCAATGTTGGGCATGGAAGATTGGACATCATGTTCGATTTAATGATGATGGTGAACCTTCTGGCACCGCAGGACGTCCGATTTTAGCAACCATCGAAGGGAATGATTTGACCAATGTGATTGTATTGGTCAATCGTTGGTATGGTGGTATTAAGCTTGGTACGGGTGGTTTAGTTCGTGCTTATGGTGGTTGTGCTGGGCAATGTTTGCTATTGGCTGAAAAAATTGAGCTGATTGAGAAAAAACAGATTCAATTGAGTTGTCTATTTAATGAATGGGCAATTATTCAATATGAGCTTATGCAGCAACACATCGAATACCAAGAAAGTTATACCGAAAATGGTGTTTTTATTGAGGCACGGCTACAAATTCATCAAATTGAACCTTTAAGACAAAAACTTCAAGATGTTACTAGAGGGCGTGAGCATTTACATGTTGAAGATTAGAATTTGCATGCCCTCTCTTGCGAGCTGCGGAACGGTGTTCCTCGCTCTCAGGGCGTGAGCATCTACATGTTGAAGACTAGAATTTGCACGCCCTCTCTTGCGAGCTTGTGGAACAGTGTTCCTCGCTCTCAGGGAGTGAGTAATTGAAAGAGGTAGAGAGGCAACAACTTGATGAATGATCCTTTATTAAAATATAGAGAGCAGCATAAACATCGTCTCAATTATATGCCGTGGTTGTATTGGTCGCTCAAGCCTAAACAACGTGAATGGGCTGAAGCATGGCAAGCTGAATATCAAGCGTATTTGATGGAAATGGAAACGGTTGAGATTGGTCAGAATTGTTTTATTTCACCATTGGCACATATTTTTGCTGAGCCAGGACGCAAAATTACCATTGGTGACAATACTTTCATTGCCGCTGATTGTACCTTGCATGGTCCTTTAGACATTGGTCATGAGGTTGCAATAAACCATCATAGTATTTTGGATGGTGGGCGCGCAGGGATTCAGCTACACGATCAAGTCAGAATAGCGGCCTATAGCCATTTATATGCTTTTGATCATGGGATGGCATTGGATCGTCCCATCTATCAGCAACCCGTGACATCAAAGGGTATTGAGATCGGCAAAGATGTTTGGTTAGGAGCGCATGTCGGGATCAAAGATGGGGTCAAAATCGGAAACCATGCTGTGGTTGGGATGAATAGTATGGTGACCAAAGATATTGAAGATTATGCCGTTGTGGCAGGGAATCCAGCAAAATTGATTCGTTATAGAACTGAATAAAAAGCATTAAAAAGCGTATGAGATTCTATACATAAATTTAACCTATCCTGCTTTTATCTGTGTTAAGTTAAAAATAAGTAGAAGACCTAAGGTGTCAAACCTAAAGAGAGGCCAACATGAATCGCGTAATTGCATGTATTGATTCTTCACCTTGTATTGATGCTGTGGCTGAGGCTGCAGTTTGGGTTGCGAAACAAACGCAAAGAGAATTAGTGCTGTTGCAAATCTTGGACTATTATCCTGCAAGCTATCATTTAGGTGAAATAAGCGGTGTGATTGGCTTTGAGAGTAATGCCATGTTGCTCAAAGAGCTTGCTGAGTTAGAGCAAAAGCAAAGTGAGTTAGCACTCGATTATAGTAATAACCTACTCAATCATATTTCAGAGTTAATCGAGAAACAATACGGTTTAACCAGCAGCAAAATTCAAGAAAAAGGCGATTTTCTTGAACAAAGTTTTAATCTTCTGCATGAAAATGACGTGGTGATTATTGGTCGTGTTGGCGAGCGTGCGGCAGAGAAAAATAAACCAATTGGTAGTAATGTTGAGAACTTCATACGTGGTGCAAATTGTACCGTAATAACGGTTGGAGAGCATTTTGAACCGCCTAGACGTTTTATTTTTGCATACGAGTATTCACCAACCTGTCAGAAAATGTTGCAGCGGATCGCTCAAAGTGATTTGTTGAAAAAGCTACAATGCCATCTGCTTTATGTCGGTGATCATCCCGAAATGTTAACTGAGCCTGCAAAGTATTTAACAGATGCTGGCTTAGATGTAATGCCTGTTTATCGTTATGGTGATGTGGCTCAGAATATTTTGGAATATCAAAGAGAACATAATGTGCAGTTAATTGTTTTAGGTGCTTTTAGCCATAGTAAAATTCATCAATTTTTCTTAGGCAGCATTACAACCTCTATATTTAGAAATGCAAATGTACCGTTATTGGTGGCTAAGTAATTCATTTTATTCCATATAGTTATCCGCAAATACTGTGGATAACTATATGGAAAAGCACTTTGTATATTTGTATGTGGTTGATATTTAATAACTAAAAAAATCAGTTCGTTTTTTGATCTTTACTTTACAATCGCAATTGCGAAGCCATCATGTCCTTTTGAACCCACTGTTTGTAGTGCTGTACAAGATAAAAGCTTCGGGTGATTTTTCAGTGCGGTGAAGGTCTCACGAATGCCTTCGATACTTGGTTTTTTATTATTTTCATCCAATATCGCGCCTGAACGAATCACATTATCCAATACAATAATCGTTCCTGAATGAGATAGCTTCAAGCTGAGCTCCAAGTATTCAGGATAACTTTGTTTATCTGCATCAATAAAAATCAAATCAAATGCCTCACTGGATTCTGCAATGAGTTGATTCATGATATCTGCGCCGCGTCCTTTTTTAAGTTCAATATGGGTAGGCATATCGGCATAATCAATATTTTCTTGGGCGATGACAGCATGGCTATCTCGTCCTTCAACCGTGAGTAGGTAACCATCAGCTGGTAACGCTTGTGCCAACCAAATTGTGCTATAAGCGGCAAAAGTTCCAAGTTCCAATACACGTTTACATTGATTCATTTGAATCAACATTTGCAGGAACATACCTTGATTCGGTGCAACAGCCAAATGATTAGAAAGACCTTGCGTATCGGTATTGTCTAATGCATGTTGAAGTTTAGGATCTGAGGGGATTAAATGTGCATTAATATAGTCGTCAATGTCGGTCCACATCTGTTGCATAATCAGGCTTTCCTTTGAATCTGTTTGCAGCATTTTAAACATTTATGCTCAGAGTGCAATTTGATTGCTTCATTATTCATCATTGTTCGCGTAAAAAAGAGAGCATTTTGCTCTCTTTGGGGAAGCTATTTTTCTATTTTAAAAGTTACACATTGAACTGTTGCGGGTTAGGTCTGGTCCCCAAGTGCGATAACCCTGAGTATCAATATGAATCTGACCTGAGCGATATAGACCAATACCTAGATTTAAGCTTTGACCATGCTGAACCCAAAACTGACATAATTTAAATTTGGATTGTTCAATAAATGCATAATCCTGCGGCCGAGGGTATTCAGGACCAATGCGAAAATCAATGGCAGAGTTAAATAAATGTTTAGATGAACTTGCACCACCAGCGCATTCGTTTAAAGGTAAATCACGATAGACAGAGGTCACTTCAAAATCGGTTAAGATTTTGGCAGAAATCAGGTATTTAAATACACGTAAAGTTGAAAGCGAGTTGCCCCACAATTCACGGTTTGGTACTGCATACTCATTGCGGCCACATTTTTGCCAATCTCTTGCGGTTCTTAATAATTCAAAACTTGGGATAATGTGAGCAACTTGATTACGTGTTAAAAACTGTTCATATTCGCGAACACGAGCATAGTTTTCACCTTGTGCTAACCAGCGACGATAGGATGCAGGCTCTACTTTATCTGGTGTTGGTCGAGTAACCGTTACTTTTTCCTGAGGAATATGGATTCGTTTACCTTTACTTACTTCTGTCTTTGAACTGACACAGCCGACCATCATCACAGGGATGATAAAAAATGATAAAAAACCCTGTAATTTATTTCGCAACATAAAAGGCAGTTCATAATTTATAGACACGTTATTTTAATGCAAAATAACGCAGGTATAATGGGACAATTGCAAAGAAATGTGTGATTCAAGTATTAAAAAAGACCAGTAAAACTGGTCTTTTCAATTACTTTTCTAAATATTGCAGTTTGTCTGGTTTTCCATTCCATTCTTCACGGTCAGCAGGTTGTTCACCAATTTGAGTGATATTGTTACCTGCCCATTTTTCAGATAATTCAGTATTGAGCTCAATAAAGATTTCTTGACCTTCAGGTAGTTCATCTTCAGAGAAAATCGCATTTGCTGGGCACTCAGGTTCACAAAGCGCACAGTCAATACATTCATCTGGATTGATGACAAGGAAGTTCGGGCCTTCGTAAAAACAATCGACAGGGCAAACTTCAACACAATCTTGATATTTACATTTAATACAATTTTCAGTGACAACAAAGGTCATGGCGACAGCTACCTAAAAATACGGTTTTTGTTTGGAATGGGCTATTGTAGGCAAAAATGGGGGGAACAAACAATTGCTTTTATTGATATTGTTTATTTATACATATGAAAAACAGGATAACATATTGATAAAAATAAATATGTTCTATTGATTCGTTGATTTTAAAGACATAATGCGATTAAGTATTTGTCTTAATCAGTTGTTTTTATCTTTCCCTTTAGGATTTCATTGTGCGTTGTTTTTTATAAATGACTATATAGAACACATCAGGTGAATATCTTCTGGTTCTAACCCCCATAGATGTTGATCTGGTTGTGTTAATAGGTGGGCACCATGTTTGAGATAAAAGTCTACAGTTCGTTTACTTGGCGTTGCCGAAATATAGAGTTGGTTAGCACCCAATTGTTGTGCTGACTCTATTGCGGAATGCATGAGTAATGCCCCAATGCCTTGACCTTGGTGATCTGCATCGACATAAAAGTATTGCAGTAATTTTGCTTCAGGATAATCTGTTATAAGTTGATTGGATACGACTTGAACACCAATTAGCTGATCATGTGAGTTAAATACCCCGATACATAATCCGCCTTGTTGATGGATTTTTTTTAATAAAGGTGGATCATTATCTAGATGAAAGGCATCCCAATTCTCAACATCATAAAAACAATCGACTATGTCTAAATGTTGTTTGTGTTGCACGTACATTTGAGTGATTAATTCGCGACGACTGATCTGTTGCCAGATTAAATCGATTTCTGAAACCTGTAGTTTTCTGAGCACAAAATTCAGCATTTGTCCCTTCGATTGATTACTCATTTTATTCTGATGATGGGGGGGATGATATAACGATGCGGTTTATCTTTTTCACAAATTTTTCCCCAGAACAAGTCTCAGTCACTCGTTCTGGGAAAATGTCTTTAGGATCTCAGTGCTGCTTTGAGTGAATAGAGTTGTTCAAGTGCTTGACGAGGCGTAAGATCATCTACATCAATGCGTTGTAACAAATCTAAAGCTGGTGAATGGACTTCCACTTCAATAATTTTCTCAATCACTTGTGTTTCAATTTGAGGATCAATTGAACTGAATAAATCTGTTTGCACAGTTTTTTGCAAGATGTGATGTTGTTGCTTTTCAAGAATTTTCAAACGTTTTTGTGCTTCTTTAATCACACTTGCTGGGATACCCGCCAGTTTTGCAACTTGTAAGCCATGACTTTGACTTGCGGGGCCATGCTGAACTTTGTGTAATAAAATTAAATTACCATTCAATTCCTGTGCAGTAACGTGATAATTATCGATACCTGTTTCACTGCCAAGTTCTGTTAGCTCAAAATAATGTGTGGCGAAAAGACATAGACATTTCACACGCTTAGTCAAATCAAGGACACATGCCCAAGCCAAGGAAAGGCCATCATAAGTACTGGTTCCACGACCAACTTCATCCATTAACACCAAGGACTGGTTGGTGGCATGATGCAAAATCTGTGAGGTTTCGGTCATCTCGACCATAAACGTTGATTTTCCAGTTGATAAATCATCGGCTGAACCAATACGGGTAAAAATACGATCAATTGGGCCAAGTTTTGCTGATTTTGCGGGCACAAAACTTCCACAATAGGCGAGGAGGCTAATCAGTGCAGTTTGACGCATAAATGTCGATTTACCACCCATGTTTGGACCCGTAATGATCGCCATACGGTGTTGGGCGTCTAAAAATGTATCATTTGGGGTAAACGGTGTTTTATTTAAAGCTTCGACTACAGGATGACGACCTGCTTGAATTTTAATCCCTGTTTCAGGACTGAATTCTGGTCGTGCCCAATTGTTTAATCGTGCTTGATGGGCAAAGTTGGCAAGTATGTCAATATAAGCAATTGCGCTACTCATCATCTGTAAATGTGCAATATTTTGGCGTAACTCATCCAACAGTGATTCAAATAACAGTTTTTCTCGTGCTAATGCGCGAGACTCGCTAGAAAGTACTTTGTCTTCAAAGCTTTTTAGCTCAGGAGTAATATACCGCTCAGCATTTTTAAGGGTTTGACGACGAATATAGTCTGCAGGTGCTTGTTCTGCTTGCGACCGAGTGAGTTCAATATAATAGCCACTGACGCGGTTATAGCCGATTTTAAGTGTATTGATTCCAGTACGTTGACGTTCTCTAATTTCTAAATCAATTAAGAATTGACCTGCATGATCACGGATCTTGCGCAATTCATCCAATTCCTCATCATAGCCTTCTGCAATTACATTGCCATCACGCAAGAGTACAGGTGGATTTTCTACAATCGCTGCCATTAACTGCTGATACAAGCTTTTAAAGTCACCAAGCTCATGATCAAGTTGGGTCAATAATTTAGATTGTTTAGCTTGTAAAACAGGCGCTAATGCGTGTCGTAGAAAAGGAGTTTGCGCACAGGCATGACGTAGTTGGACTAAATCACGTGGACGGGCACTGCCTAAGGCCACGCGACTTAGAACGCGTTCGATATCGCCAATTTCTTTTAGCACTAAACGCAGCGGTGCTTCATGGTATCCCTTTAAAAGCTGTTCTGTAGCATCAAGGCGGGCATCTAAAACAGCTGTATCACGAATGGGCTGCATCAGGGTTCGGCTGAGTAAGCGTCCCCCCATGGCTGTTTGACAGTCATTCACCAGTTGAAACAGGGAGGTACCATGGTCAAATAACGGCTCAATAATTTCTAGATTACGACGTGTAATTGGGTCGAGTGCAATAAAATCGGTGCTTTGTTCGATTTGAATTGCGCGAATATGGGGTAGCGCCGTTTTTTGTGTTTCTTTGGCATAGTGAATCAGTGCCGCCGCGGCAGCTTTTGCTAACGGAATTGGGTCTAATCCAAAACCCGATAAAGTCGAGACGGAGAATTGATCACACAAGGTTTTTTGTGCGTTATTTAAATTGAAATCAACGTTTGGGCGTTTGGTGATTGGACAGTCTATATTCTTTTTAATCTGCTCAATAATATCTTGATCAACTAAATCTTCATCGATCAGAATTTCGCTTGGCATTAAACGAGCCAATTCGATCGGGAGTTGTTCTGGTTTATAGTCTTGTTGCTGAACTTTAAAAATACCTGCACTGAGGTCTAGCAAGGCGAAACCAACTTGATTTTGTTGGATACATAGCGCAACAAGATTTGAGGACTGATAGCTACCAAGTAAAGCATCATCGGTTAAAGTACCCGGTGTTAGAATACGAACGACTTGCCGATCCACAGGACCTTTTCCAGTAACCTCACCGACCTGTTCACAAATGGCAACCGTCCGACCTGATTTAACCAAACGCGCAAGATAGCCTTCCGCTGCATGATAAGGTACACCTGCCATAGGAATCGGTTCACCACTGGCTTTACCACGATGGGTTAGTGTAATACCCAACAGCTTGGCAGCAAGACGAGCATCTTCAAAGAATAGTTCGTAAAAATCTCCCATACGATAAAACAGCAGCGCGTGTTGATGCTCCATTTTTACTTTTAGGTATTGTTGCATCATCGGGGTGTGGGAAGAGAGATCAGCCATGATTTCATTGCTATTCATGTATAAAAATCCTTAAAAACAAACACTAAATCTCATGCTTAAAAAATTTGGCTGTCTAACCAATTGCTAGTCGAATCTAGGTAAATCTACACAAAAGTATACCTTTGGGTGTACTTTTATTTGTGCCAAAATTGAGTCAACAGTGTGTGAGAACGTATTCAGCTTTTCTCAGCTTTGCCATCTTAACAAATTTGAGCTGATTGAGAAAAAGTAATCCTGAAATGGATGGCGAAATAAGTAGCGAAAAAGAGCTTATTAATTAAATCGTAATTTTTTATCATATAAAAAAGAAAACCGCCCCGTACAGGCGGTTGCTGAATTTACTCAGCAAATAATAGAAGTGTGAACGGTCAAGGGCACATTTCTACAATTTTATTGAATTACTGATCTTTATTTAGTACAGTCGTGAATTCTTCCGATTTAAAATAAGTATCTATTTGTTCGACACTTTTTGAGTATTCGGCGATGTTTGAAAGGGGTTTCTCTACTTTTTTGCTAGAATTGAATTGGAAATCTGGTGGGATATCACTTCTGAGAGGAGGAGGTGCTTTTCTCTTCCCGTCTGTAGTGATTCTTTGAATAAAACCTGCCAACCATAAAATGAACTCATCTGTATTTTTAATTTTAGGAATTAAACTGATATCTAACTGAACCTTACAATCTTGGTTGGGCTTATTCAAACATTCTTCAAAATCTATAAAATTGTAAAGAAGTTTTAATTTAGTTCCTTTAATTTCTTTACGAATTTCAATGATTAATGTATTTAGATTTTCTAGGGTATCATTGTTAGCCGCTTTATTTTCTTGCAAGTTTCTATAGACTTTTTCAGCTATACGTAAAAATTGTGGCATTTCTTGCTCCTGCCAAGTCCATATTATTTAGAGATTATGAAGTTTTTTTCGTTACTGATTGTATTTGTTATGGTAGCTAGTGTGAGTAATGATGCTTTTGTGAAACAATAATGCTGGAAAGATATTAAGTTAATACTAATTTAATTTTTATAGTATTGATTTTTATGTTTATTTAAAAAGGTGATTGAATAGTAAGATTTTTATAAGAAAATATTCTTACTTCTATGTCGTTTATGTGATAAGTATTTAATTTAAATAAACTATTCGTATTTATAGACTATCAGCGCAGTAAAAATGGGATTTAAAGCATTGTTGGCATGACAATCACTTATATTCTTAATAATTACTTTGTGATTATAGTTGGAGCGTTCTTATCTTAATCATTTGTTAATAGAGTCTTCAAAACCTTGAATTGATTTAGCTTCAAAATATTTTATTTTATACATTTTCTAATCTCACTCATATTGCTTATCTGATAAATAGGTTAGACAGATAAATAATTTTTTTGATGTTCTTGTTTATGAAATTTTTTCTATATTAAATTAAGGTTTTAGTAATGTTTTGAAATAAATTTAAAAGATTGATTTATAAGTTTATTTATAATTCTACATAATATTTTTTACATAAGTTTTCATTCTTTAAAGAAAAACTATAAAATAAGGGCTTAAAGATTACAATAAAAATGCTACTAATATAGGTCTTCAAATACATTTAAGAGGTATCGCATGTTAAAAACGATTATTACATTAGGTACAGGTGTTGCTTTGGGTTGTTATTATAAATCTCACAAGGATAAGAGTAAATTGTCTGATGATAAAAAAAGTGATGCTCATGATTTAACTGATGATGTTAAAGGTAAAAAAGTTTTGAGTAAACTTATGAAATAAATTCAGATTAAAAAAGAAGCTTAAATAAGCTTCTTTTTTATGAATTTGATCTTAGTGGTGATGCTTATATCAATAATATAAGCATTTAAGATATATACAGTCAAAAGAAGCAGTCTATGACTAATTTTATAGAGCCCAGCGTAAGCGGTATCAAAAAATATTGTGAAATAACTGAAATTTTATTTTTTATTAGTATAAATTGGAGGTGATAGCCGATGATAAAAATGACTCTAAAATAAGATAAATTAAACAAACTGGAAAAAATTTTATTGGTGGAGTAAAGGAATATATCAGCTCAGGCTAGGGAAAAATAGTCAGTTGATTAGTGCTGTGATGGAAGTATAGAACCTATTATCTATTAGCTAAAACAAAATAGAGGTACAGAGTGATGAATAATCTATTATTGAAAAGTTTAACGTTATGTTTTGTATTCAGTTTGGCTGGATGCGATAAAAATAAAGATGCTGATACAATGAGTCGAGAGGAGACAACGACTCCCCATGCTTTAGAAGCGGAACCAGTAGAAATGGATCATTCTAGAGAGGCTCAGTTGCATGATGATTTACAACATGGTAGTTCTGCTCCTGTTATGAACGAAAGTGATGAGACAGGTTTAACAAATGATAATACTCAAACGAACTTATCAAGTAGAACTCCTTCTAATTAAAAACTAAGAATGTTAAGGATGTTGTGGTTAAGAATTTTCTATGAAGTTTTTAACCACAATTAACTTAAGATTTCTATTCTTAGAGCGATATTTTAATTGAATATATTTAAATAAATTTACGTAATGATATAATGTGAATTTGGTCGCATAAAAAAATTATAATGAGATGTGTGTCGTGTTTAATGTGATTTTTATGTTTTTTCTATTAAATTTTATTTCATAACTTAAAACAATATTAACATAGGATTACTTTTACTTCTGAGAGAATTTATGAAGGATAAAATAAAGGAATTAACAAATGCCTCAGTACTTAAAATTAGCAGAGAAAATTTATAGTAATTTAAAAGTATCAAAAGGATTCTCTGATGATCCAGTTGAGGATCTTAATAATTTGATGATTGAGTTAAGACATATAGTAAAAGATACAAATTTTAAGATGCTTCATCATTATATAGATTTTGAAGAGTTATTGATGAATTCACAAAATGTGTCAATTAATATTGACATAAGCATTTTACCAAAAAGTAAAAATAAAGATGAATATATATTGTGGCTTGCGAGTTTTGTAGAAAAAGTCACCATCCCCACTAAAAAAATAAAACAACCTATAAAAGATAAAGTTATTCAACCTAGCTATTGCTATGATGACTTAGGGAATATTGTAGATAAAACAAAAAAAGATGAAGATGCAATAGTTTCATATTTTCAATATAAAGAAACTACAACATAAAATGGATTAATGAAGATGGGGTGTAGATAATGACTTAGCCCAACTCTTCGCTTGGCAGCGTGGACATTCCTGTTCCAAATGCAGTAAATGCTGCGTTGCGCCACAATTCATACAAGAGTAGAAGGTTTCTGAACTCAAATATTCAGTTTTTTTATAATCTTTAGGAAACAAAGGTAAGCCCCATTTGGTTTCTTTCTCTGTATAAAATAAAATACTCAGCGAACCATCTGTTTCCAAAACAGCAACTTTTATTTGACCTAAATGTTCTACACTCTGCTGACGCATCTCAGCAAAAAACTCATCATGAGAATACTTTCCTTTCTTTATATCGTGTATCACCATCATGCCATCTTCAATGATACAGAGTGATTCTCCTTCTAAGAGTATTTCAATTTTTTCGTTTTTCATCATCGCCCAAGTCACTAATCGATAAAGAATAATAATCGTACTCATGACTACAAATGCTTGGATAAGCGGTATGTCATCCATAAACATCGGATCACCCGCCGCTGAGCCGAGGCTTAAAATGATAGCCAATTCAAATATAGAGAGTTGTCGGATGCCTCGTTTACCAGATAGTCTTAAGAAGAAGAGGATAAAAATAAACATGAAAAAACAACGGATAATTATTTCCAGGATAAAATTCCATGTTGTATCATGTATAAAGATGTCAAGTATTTCCATTTTTTTTAACTACCATTCTTATTATAGATATTATTATATTGCATAAATAAAATGAGCTTATTAAAAAATAAGCTCATTTTTTACAACATGTCAGTTTTATAATTTATCCCAAGCATCTTTAACTGCTTGCTTAGCATGTTCCCATTTTAGCCTAGATTCAGCTTTTAGCTCTTCCCATGATTTCTCTAAACTACCTTCGACATCTTCGAATTGAGTATCACGGTCATATTCAGAGCGAGCACGACTACCGAGTTCGTAGGCTTTTGAAAAATCTCGGTCATAATCTAAATCTGGTGTATCAAGTTGAGCTTCTTGATAATAGGGACGGGTGACATAGCTATTACGCCAATGATCATTTGGATCGATACTAACACGTGGATTTTGCTGATTTTGATTTGTAATATCTACTTCTTTCATTAGAATTCTCCGAATCACTAATCGATTGAATATAAAATTTAGGAGAATATTTAACTATTCTCCTAAATATCTTCAGATCAAAAATAATCAAATATTACTTTTGTTGATTATTTTGGTTTGATCCTTGGTGATTAGCGTCTTTTTGGTTTGAACCTTGTTGTTGAGAATCGCGTTTGTCTTGTTGCTGTTGCTGATGTTGTTGCTGGCGATTATCATCATTTGGTTGTTTTCTTTGCTGATTGTTACGTTCTTCATTCGGTTGATTATTTGTATTACTCATGATCGTATACCTCATTTAACTATAATAAAATTATCTGAGTACATCAGATGGTTTTAGTAAAACATATTTTTTTATTTTGAGGAGGATGAGCATGTTTCACTATATTTAAATGTAATTGTTTTTTTATATTAACTAATTAATTAATAGAGACTTGTAGATATAACAGTCTTAGAAATAAAAACATTATTTAATATAACTTCATGTTTGTACTACAGGATGAAACAAATCAAAAAATTATATTCTCAGCTTATGATTTCTTCAATTTTTTTACATATATCTATCAAAAGGTTCTGTAACTTTATTTCTGGTTTTCCTTTATATTCGGTTCTAAAACTATAAATCTTGTTCTTATAATCAATACAATAGAAGAATGTCCCCACAGATTTTTCCTTTGATTCAGATCCACCTTTTTTCAATAATCCTGTACATGAAACATAAATATCGGATTTAATTTTTTTCTTCCCTTTTTTAATCATTTCTTTAGTTACTTGCATTGATTCAGTGGTATGCTTTTGAATTAATTTTGATGAAACTTTAAGTAAGTCTTTTTTAACACTTAAATCATAGCAAACCAAGCTACCAACTAAGATATTTCCAGAAAGTGGGTTGAGTGAGAACTGGTAAGACAAATAACCAGCAGAAGCACTCTCAAAGAAAAATATTGTTAATTTTTTCTTCGCCAATATTTTACATGTTGTCTTTAACATTATTTGATCACCTTTTTTAATGATTGATTAAATTATTGAATATTTAGTTTATTTGTTTTAATTTTAAATAATTCAAAATATTGGATTGTAATTTTATCATTTTATATATGTTTGAATAAAAAGATTTTTTTAAAACAATATGTTTTCTTGTTAACGTGCTTTAACAAAAAATCGGTATGAATAAAGGCAGTAAGTCGTAAGCTTGTTTTTATGTTTTCAACTTGGAGAGTGAAAATGCCAGTTGTCGTCAAAAAAAGGTTACTTGATTTGATACAGGATGATCATCAAAATTATTATGAGTTAGTTTCTTTTTTCCTTGACGGGAATATTGCTAACATTGAAAAAGAGAAGAAGTCTGTCAATTTATTAAAAATGGAACTTGAACAAGTATGTTTAGATGATGTTCATTTTCCCGATCAAATCGGTGATATAAAGCACTGGTATCTAGAGGAAAATAAAAAAACGGGAAATGCCTATCAAGATTATATAAGCCGAAGACAATTAGGTGGCCAGCGAGAATATTTTAAGAATATAGGTCAAGCCTTTGAGTTTCTGATTAAAGTCTCACCGATAAAAAAAGTTGATGGCTCTTGGTTATATAGTATTGTCAATTATTGGAATGATCCTGCATTTCATGATCTTATTTTGATTTATTTGGAGGAATTGGGACTAGGTTCAGCTAAATCCAATCACGTATGTATTTATGATGATCTTTTAAGCGTTCTAGGTTTAGATGATTTTGAGCTTTTTCTCGATGATGAATACTACCACCATGCCGCAATTCAATTGGCTTTAGGGTATGCACCCCCAGAATTTATTCCAGAAATCGTAGGATTTAACTTCGGTTATGAGAAATTGCCTTTGCATCTTCTGATCACTAATTATGAGCTTAAAGAATTAGGGATTGATTCAAAATATTTTAACTTACATATTACGATTGATAATCTTGATAATCTTGATAATGGTCATGCTTATAAATCTTTAAAAACATTGGAAAAATTGTGTGTTAAATATAAGGATAAAGACATATTCATCGATAAGCTAAAACGTGGTTATGCATTAAATCAACATGGAATTACCTCACTGCAAATTATTAACAATCTCAACTTAGAAGATTTCGTTCATAAAATTTTAAAGCGGAAAGCTTTGATTGGGCAGTTAATGCATAACGAGAAACAGCAAATCGGATGTAAATCAATCAATCAATGGCTTGCTAATCCTGATGAAATTGGAAGTTTTATCAATCAATTGATAGAAAAAAAATGGATCAAACTTAATAAAGCCCCTGAAGAAAGTTTGTTTTGGAAATTGATTAGCCATCAAGATGGAAAGATGTATGGGGTATTTAATCCCACAGAAAAACAAATTATTCATGATTGGATTGCAGGAGAACAGTACGCCTCTACTTTTCTTTCTTATCACCAACACGTTGATAAAGAACAGCCGATCCGTAATTTTTTATTCAGTTATATCTCAGATGGTGAACTGGAAAACTTGCAAACAAGAGTCAGTCAGACCAGTAATTTGGCCCTTAAGCTTTCAAAGTTGACACCTTTTTTAGCTCCAGATACTCATCACAAAACTATAGGGTTGTGGAGTACGCAAAAATATACGGAACTTTTATTTCCTTATTTAACAAGTTCACTTAACCGATAACGATTCATCAAAACTTTTTATTTTCTAGCCGACCGTAAGTAGATCGCCAAAAATTCCAATAAGTGCGATTGAACATATACTTTTTTTGGATTTAGCATGATGACAAACACTAGGTTGCAGTTATTTTGACCAGAACGACTGCAATCCTTTCGATGTGTTGGTAGTTCGGTTGTTCTAACTCTTCGCCAAATACATCAGGATCGATTTCCTCATAGGTACATTTCAAAGTTGGATAATTGATGATCCAACTTTGAATGGCTTCCAAAAATTTATTGCCGTATTGGCTGATTGAAATTCCTGTATATAGAAAAATGCTACCATTCGGGGCAAGTCTTTTTACCGCCTCTCTTAGAATGTTGAAGGACAATTCTGTGCCATCTAAATTGTTTCCACCATGCCGATACTGCCGTTCTTGGATATCCATTAGATAAGGGGGATTGGCAAATATAAGGTCAAAATTCCCCTCTAAATCAGAAAATAAATTGCTATGAATAGGATAAATATTTTCTAAGCCATTAAATTGTTGGTTTACCTGACTATAAAACAAGGCCTTAGGGTTAATGTCCGCAGTAAATATCTCAGAAATTGAGGGAAAGCGTTTTGCAATTGAAATCGCGACAGCGGATGTCCCACAGCATAACTCGACAGCTCGTTGGCAGGATGGAGATTGGGTGAGTAAATATTGCTTAATGTGATAATAAAATCGATAGGTATCGGGGCCAAAAAATACGGCATCATTTTCTACGGTTGGAAAAGCAGAATGAATAAATAATTCATCCTCCAATGATGCAACTCGGATTTTACTGAAACACTGATTGTTCTCAATGTGGATAAGATCTGCTTTTTCCAAGAGGCTAAAGAGTTGAGGATCTAAATCCTTAGGAGCAAAAGGCAGATTCCATCCGAAAATATCTCTAAGCGTTGTAGACATTGATGACAAACTTTCCTTTCTTTTTATAATACGTTCATGCGTTAGTGGCGTAATTACTGTAAATCGATAATTTTGCTCTTTTAAAAATTTTAATAAAAAGAGCAAAACATGTTGCTGTAGAAGCGGTGTATCAAGGAGTTGTTTCATTGTGGGTCTCTTATTTTTATAAAAACCTCGAAGACGAGGTTGATTGTTTACTTAACCATTGACGATTTCACCACCATTGACGTGGATCACTTGTCCCGTAATATAGCTGGCATCATCTGAAGCTAGAAATAGAAAAGCAGGGGCGACTTCACTGGGTTGTCCCATTCTTCCCATTGGCGTATTTTTACCAAACTCTGCCACAGTTTCTGAGTCAAAACTACTCGGGATCAATGGTGTCCAAATCGGACCAGGTGCAACCCCATTTACGCGAATTCCTTTTTTCTGTTTCATTAAGTTATTGGATAAGCTCCGAGTAAAGGTTGTAATCGCGCCTTTGGTGCTTGCGTAATCAATTAATTCATCGTGACCCTGATAACTGGTAATACTGGTGGTGTTAATGATGCTATCTCCTTCATTTAAATGAGGAAGTGCCGCTTTGGTAAAATAAAACATGGAAAAAATATTGGTTCTAAAAGTTGTTTCTAGTTGTTCATCGCTGATATTCACGATATCGCTTTGTTGAAATTGAACCGCTGCATTATTAATCAAAATGTTGATTTTCCCAAATTTACTGATCACTTCGTTGACACAATGAATAGCAACATTTGGATCGGTGATATCCGCTTTAATTAACAAACATTGTTGACCTTCTTTTTCTACTAACTGCTTTGTCTCCTCTGCATCCTCTTGTTCCTCTAAGTAAACAATAGCAACGTCTGCACCTTCTCTTGCAAATAAAACAGCAATAGAGCGACCTATGCCACTATCTCCACCGCTAATTAAAGCGACCTTGTCCTTAAGCTTATCACTTCCCTGATGTGTTGTTTTGATAACCTCTGGGATAGGGTGCATCAGTGTTTGTTTACCAGGTTGATGCTGTTGTTCTTGAGCGGGTGCTGAAGTCGGATAATCATGGATTGTCTTGTTCATCTTAGGGTTTCCTTACTATGCATATATTCTATGATCTTTTTAAAACGTGTTATTTTGAGTAAAAGTTATATTTAGATTGGTTTTATTTGTATTTATTCCGTGGAGAGAGTTTAGTATATGTAAGTCTTTTAATCCAGATTTATAGCGTCAAGATTGTTTGGTCGTTTTTTTTCTGATGCGGATTTTTAAGTTATGATTAATTAAAATGATGGTAATATTAATTTTTTTTGAATGGTTATAATTGTGACAAAGTTTTTTAAGTTGAGGTTAGATATTATTTTCTATCGTGACTTTATTAAATAGTGTTTTCTTGAATTGTTTTGAAATATTTTTAGGTTCTTTGTAACGTAATGGTTAAAAAATATTTAAAAAAACTATAAATAGCTCTGATCTTTCAATTGCTTAGCGAGTGAAGTAAAAAAAATATAATAGTTATAACTCTTGTTACAACCATTTAGTCGACAATGATATAAATTTTTTACATAGTAGACAGTACTATTCGGGAGAATTATCATGAACAAGATCACTGTGATGATTAAAGATCAAGAAGAAAATGAATCTATAGTTGTTGCACAGCTGAATAACATAGAGGATCACGAAATTCCGTTCTTTAAGAGAGTGGAACATATTGAAGTTGAGGGACGGAATATTTTTCCAAATATAGATTTTATTTTTGAGGATGAATTGGATGGAAAAACCTATAAAATAATTTCTGTTGTTAATGATAAGAGATTTATCTAAAAATCAGTTGCTTAAGTTTTTATAAAAACAACTCACTTATTTAAATTAGATAAGTGAGTTCTGCTTTATTGAAATATTTTATCGTGTTGGTATATATTAATTTAGATTATATTGTTTATTAAGTTATAAGCGTTTAAAAATCAAGAAAAGAACTTGCTGATTTTAGCTTAGCAAGCTCTTTATAATGAAAATATATTTTATGTTTATATCTATCAAGTAATTGGGTTGAGCCCTTTAACAATATCATTAAATTCAGAACCATTTAACCAAAAAGATTTCTTTAAGAAGAGGGTAGTCATAATACTTTCTGCTGCTTCACTATTCGGGCTTTCACAAAACAATCCATAACTATTGCCTAGTACAGTGTTGTTTTCAATAAGACGAATAAAGTAAGCATGTTGTTCATCAGCATAGCCAAGAATTGCATCACGTCGACTGTCCATTTTTCATGTCTCCACATCAAAAATATTTGAATAAAACCTAACGGCTGATAGACCAAACTTATTCGTGAATTAGATCAATAACTTAAATGCTGTATGAAGATGAAATGCATTATAAGTCATTCATTTAAAATAAGAATCTCACTTTGTTTTACATCCTTGTCTAAGTTCAACAAGTGAGTGGTTGATCTATGAAATTTATTGTTATGCAAAATTAATTGCACGTCAACTTGAATTTGTAACTTTTTCAAGTTAAATTGAATTACTGTTGTTAATCACTTGGGTTGGGGGGAATGATGTCCAAAAAAAATGAATTTGAGCATGGCGGTGCGAGAGCAAATGCTGGGCGAAAGGCGCAATTCAGTGAACCGACCAAAGTGATTCGTGTTCCTGAATCCCAAGTGGATTTCATCAAAAATTGGTTACTGAATAATGTCAAAACGGGCACGCATACAGATTTGACCTCTTCAATGAAAATTCAGAATGTTCAAGCGAACAATGATCGAATTTACCACATTCCACTGGCAACGGAACGTGTTGCTGCGGGATTTCCATCGCCTGCACAAGATCATGTAGAGCAAGCACTGGATTTAAATCAGTTTTTAATTCGAAATGAAAACTCCACTTTTATTGTGAAAGCCAATTCACTGTCGATGTTAGATGTCGGAATTGACATTGATGATCCCTTGGTCGTTGATCGAAGTATCCCTGCGAAGTCGGGTGATATTGTGATTGCATTGATTGACAATGATTTCACGGTGAAACGCTTGATGATTGATCACCATTTTAACCCACCAAAAGTATGGCTAAAGGCTGAAAACCCTGATTTTCAGAATATCTATATTCATGAGGGGCAAGAATTGGTGATTTGGGGTGTGGTGACATATAACTTGAAGCCGATGAGATAAGTGTCAATGAATGTACCACAACGTATTTTTGCTTTGATCGATGTAAATAACGCTTATGTCAGTTGTGAGCGTGTATTTAATCCAAAGTTAGAAAAACGTCCTGTGGTGGTGCTTTCAAATAATGATGGCTGTGTGGTTTCTCGTTCTTATGAAGCAAAAAAACTTGGCATAAAAATGGCTGTTCCATTGTTTCAAATTGAAGAGATTATTCGCCAGCATCAGGTCGAAGTACTTTCAAGCAATTATGCCTTGTATGCAGAAATGTCACGTCGTTTCATGAATATACTGGGTAGTTTTGTCGATCCTTGTGAGCAAGAAGTTTATTCGATTGATGAATGCTTTTTAGAGTTGACTGCCCATCAACAAAGTTATGATTTGAGTGAATATGCACGTCAGATTTTAGCGACAGTCAAAAACTGGTTGGGGTTGCCATGCTGTATTGGTATCGGATACTCCAAAACACAAGCAAAGCTTGCGAATAGCTTGGCTAAAACGCATGCCTGTTTCGATAGTGTTTGTAATATCGTTGATGAAGATCCTTGTATTATTGAGGACTTACTTCTTCATACACCTGTAGGAGAGGTATGGGGTGTCGGACGAAAGATTCGACAGCGCTTAGAAAAAATGAATATTTGTTCAGTGATGGATTTAGTTCAAGCAGATCCTAAAATGATTGGGAAGCAATTTTCTGTAGTGATGGAAAATACAGTCAAAGAACTACAAGGAATGGCGTGTTTAGAGATTGAAGATGTGATTTCAGATCGACGGCAAGTGTTAAGCAGTCGTTCATTTGGTCAGCCAATTGAAGATAAAAATAGCCTAAGTGGTGCTTTAACTGAGTTTAGCTTGCGGGCAGTAGAGCGGCTTCGCAAACAAAACTTATTATGCAAGGCGGTTGGCATCAGTATCCGAACCAATCGATTTAACAAACAACAATATTATCGTCCATTTACCATGGTGTATTTGGCTGATTATAGTGACGATCGTTTAGAAATTATAAAAGCGGTACAGCAAGGTTTAGATCGAATCTATCTAGCAGGGCATCGTTATAAAAAAGCAGAGGTCATTTTGTTAGACATCATTCCGCGACACAGCCATGCGGTTGATTTATTCCATGATACGGATGAACTGATTGCTCGTCAGAATCTTTCGGTTGCTTTTGATGAAATTAATAAACGATTTGGGCGAGATATGATGACATTCGGGCGATTGATCACTCCGCAAGGACGAACTTGGGGGATGACTCAAAATCATAAATCACCCAGTTATCTGACCAAGTGGGATGAAGTATTGAGGGTTGGGTAGATTTTTTAAATAAGCATTACCAAAGGCATTCGCGTGGGATATGCACGATGTGCTCTGATTGTTGAGCTAGTACAGCTTATCGAATATTTTCCCACCATTGCTTAAAGCTTTGCCGATCATTATCCAGTTCCACTAATTCACCAATCATCGGGGTTGCAAGACGATACTTCCTCGATTTTGAATACTCAGCAATTCTTGTGATTGGTTCATACCATGGGTGTTTGGCTAAACTAAATTTTGAATGATGTACGGGAATCATATTGCGCGCTTTTAGTTCTTCAGTCGCTTGTGCTACTTCATTTGGATGACAATGTACTGCATGCCAAGCGGCATCATATTGCCCATTTTCCATCAATGCCCAATCAAAAGGCCCGTATTTTTGACCGATTTCGACAAAGTGCTTGTTATAACCGCCGTCGCCTGTATAAAAAATCTTTTTGTTTGGTGATTGAATAATGAAGGAAATCCACAAATTTTTTCCGCCATCGAAAGCACGTCTTGAATCATGATGGGTGGTTTCGGTGATAATGGTAATGCCATCGTCAAACTCAATGCGATCTCCCCAATCTTTTTCAATCAGCATGCTTTTGGGATAACCCCAATATTCAAAGTGTTCGCCAACACCTAAGCCAGTGATCACATATTTTACTTTATTCTTTAATTTAAGAATGGTCTTATAATCCAAATGATCATAGTGATCATGTGAAATCAGTAAATAATCAATCTCAGGTAATTCTTCGACGGTGTATATATCGGTTCCTCGATAAGCGCGTGTTCCCCACGGCAAGGGAGAAACCTTGCCACTCATGACAGGATCAATTAAAAATTTTTTGCCGTGTAGTTGCATAAATACGGAAGAATGTCCGAACCAGATTATGACATCTTGCTGAGGATCTAGTGTTTGGAGATTGGTTTTAATCGAGGGAATAATATCTTTGGGTCTACGATGAGGAATGGTTTTGATAAATGTTCTATAAAGTTCAAGAAAAGTATGAGAGCAATCGGCCATGCCTAATTTTTCAGTGAGATTGCGAAATTGACCGTGCTGATAGTTGGGAGAGTTTTTGATACGTAGCAGTCGTTCACCAGAGGGGCTTCTGCCAAAAAGAGGATGTTGTAAATATAAGACGCAGATAAAAATAAGCAAGACGAGAGTGAGGGTGAAAACAATAAGCATAAATCGCATTCCCTTTTTATTTGGGCAGTTGATAATCAACATTAATAAAAAGTAAAAGCGACAAAATGATGAAATATTGTCTAAAGCCGACGAATGAAAAATCATCTATTCTTATTTAATATTTGTCTAAGCGAAGGAGAAAGGTATTTTGATCAAGCGATCGTGTTGGTATTGGTGTGATTGAGCAAAAGGAAGCCATTTAGAGGGCTGTGATTTATGCTAGACTATAGGCAAATAACAGTATTGAAAATGGCTGTGCGTTAGCAGAACGAGTAGGTAAAATGATTGGGCAGCAGAGAAACATATTAGCAACTTTAGGAATAGATGTTTGGATTCCTAGAGAGGTTGTATGTCAAAAAAATACTGCACCGAATCTATGGCGAGATCAAGTTGTCGAAGAAACCCCGCAATCTCCTGTGCTTACATTTGATACAGCGCCAATTTCTGAAAACACCCAAGTCGAACCAGTAGCAACGCCGCCGATAATTGAAACAGACGCTCCTCAAGCAACTGAAGTTGTCGTAAATCCTATTGAAAAAGACGTTGTTGTTGAAAAAGAGCAGGTCGTTATAACGACACAAGTTCAAGCGTTTGAGTTGCAAATGTACGTTTTAGAAAGTTGTGCAATTTTGCTAGAAAGCAGCCAACTGAGCGATGCTCAAAGACAGTTGTGGCAGAATATTCAGAAAGCCAGATTAGGACAATATGCTGAGTTGAAATGGCCATTTCCATTGGCAGCTTTTCAGGAAAATCGTGGATTGTCTTCATACATTCAAGGTTTCTTGGATGCGACCGCCACCAATAAAAAGATTTTATGCTTAGGTCATCTAGATTTTATTCAGCATTCTAATATATTGCATTTAGCCAGTTTGGAAGAAATGATTGCTCAACCTTTATTAAAAAGACGATTGTGGCAATTGATGCAATAAAAGAGTGGATGTTTAATAATGAAGAAAGTTGTTGTATTTAGTCAAATTAATCAAGACGTTTTAGCACGGTTACAGCAAGATTATCAGGTAGTGGTACTCAACCCAAAGTTGGGTGATATCAATGCGCAAATCCGAGCTGAAGTCGTGGATGCAGATGCCATGATTGGTGCTGGGCGTTTACTCAATCAAAGTAACTTAGCACCTGCACAAAAACTTAAAATTATTTCTACTGTTTCAGTGGGCTATGATAATTACGATATCGATTATCTGAATCAAAGAAAAATTTGGCTCGCAAACACGCCGCATGTATTGACAGAGACCACAGCGGATTTGGCTTTTAGTTTATTACTAAGTGCAGCACGAAAAATTCCACAATTGGATGCTTGGACCAAACAAGGGCAGTGGAAACGAACGGTTTCAACTGAACAATTTGGCGTAGATGTATTTGGTAAGACTTTGGGGATTATTGGTCTAGGTCATATTGGCGCAGCAATCGCTCGTCGAGGCTTTTATGGCTTCAATATGAACATCTTGTACCATAATCGCCGTGAAAAAATAGAAGTCGCTCAAGCATTCAATGCCCAATATCGTGACCTCGACCAGTTATTACAACAATCTGATTTCATTGTGGTTGCCGTTGATTTAAATAGCCAGTCACAGGCGCTGATTGGAGAGACTCAGTTTGAGTTGATGCAGAAACATGCTGTATTTATCAATATCGCACGTGGCTCTGTGGTTGATGAGAATGCACTGCTTGGAGCATTACAACAAAATAAAATCTTTGCTGCGGGCTTAGATGTTTATGCCAAAGAGCCATTACAGGCATCTCCCTTATTTGAGCTGCCAAACGTGGTGACTGCACCTCATATTGGTTCAGCAACGGCTGAAACACGAAATAAAATGGCCAATCTCGCTTATCAAAACCTGATAGATGCCTTAGAAGATCGAACGCCACGTTATTTGGTCAATCCAAAATTTGAATAAATTCTTACATGTTGATTGCTGAATAATTGCTCTAATCTATGTTTTAACGCTGATTAATATTGCTACACTTGCGCCCTTTGTAATTTGGACTTGGGGTGTTTGTGTTCGAGAAATTAGCTGAGCAAAGTTTGGGCTTGATGGGATGGGAAATCGATAATCATTGGGATTTGGATATTGACCAATGTGTGATGATTGCTGCACCACATACCAGTAACTGGGATGCTTTATATGCCCGTTTGGCTTTGAAAGCGTTGGGGGTAAATGTTCGCCTCACCATTAAAGACAGCTATATGAAACTTCCTTTTGGGCCTTTTGTACGTGCGATGGGCGGTATTGGTATCGATCGTGGCGCGAAACAAGAAGGTCAGGAACGACCAAGTATGGTTCAATTGATGAGTGACTTGTTTAAAACGCATCCGAAACTGGTGATGTTGGTGACCCCAGAAGGAACGCGCGCCAAACAAGAACAATGGAAAACAGGTTTTTACCATATAGCGGTTGCGGCAGGTGTGCCAATTGCATTGGCGTATATGGACTATGCCAAGAAAAAAACTGGTGTTGGCAAAATTATTTATCCATCAGGCGACTATGAAAAAGATATGACTGAAATCATGGCTTTTTATGCAGAGATTCATGCAAAGTTTCCTGAAAAATTTAGCGTAGACCAACGCTACAGCGCGAAGAAATAACCTCAAAAAATATAAAAGAAGACAGTAAAAGCTGTCTTCTATAACACTTTGTTGCAAATTCCTCTCATTTTCAGTGCTATATTAAATTTCTCCATTAGAATCATAGAGAAACCCCCTTGAGACCGCTGCTGCTTGCATGTGGCTTATTTGCCACGACCCAACTGAGTCATACTCAGATCCTTTTGCCTACACAGGTGATGGGAGCAACTGAAGTCCCTGATATTGGCAGTGGTATAGGGTTGCTCGACCAACAAAAAGAAAAATTCATCGGTGAAAAAGTTTATCGTCAAGTTCATCGACAAATGCCTACTGTGCAAGACGCTTGGCTAGAAGATCAATTTTTACAGGTTTTCTCAGGTATTCTAAGTCAAACCCAACTGGGGCAGCCGATTGGTTTGGTGGTGATCAAAGATCCCCAAATTAATGCTTTTGCTGTCCCTGGCGGTTTATTTGCAATAAATACAGGTTTGATTACGTCCGCTAAGAATTTAGATGAAATCGCAGGCGTAATGGCGCATGAAATCGCCCATGTCACGCAACGACATTACAGCCGATCACAAGAAGCATTTAAGGGACAAGGATTACTGGCTTTGGCTGGGATTCTCGTCGGTGCTGCAATTGCTTCGCAGGCAGATGGGGATGTCGGTTCAGCAGTAATGCTAGGGACGCAAGCCGCTTTAATTGATAAACAACTCAGCTATAGTCGTAATCAAGAGCGTGAAGCAGATCGTATTGGCATGCAATTTATGTATGCTGCAGGATATAATCCGCAAAGTATGGCGGATTATTTTGAAACCATGCATCGGGCCACCAGTCGAGTCAGCTTTTTGCCAGATTTCTGGTTCACTCATCCATTAACCACTGAACGGATGAGTGAGGCAAGATTACGTGCCAATCAACTGCCTAAAGTGAAGTCAAAGATTTATGATCTCGATTTCGCGATATTAAAATGGTATACCCAAGTTGTTTCAAATCAAGCAACAGAAATACAAATTCAATCTCTAGCTACGCAGAAAGATGTTGCGGCGCAACTGGCGCTCAGTAAGTTTTATTTAGAACAAGGGGATTATACTCAAGCACAGTCAAATCTTGATTTGGTGAAAGCAAGATTAAAATCTCATATATTGATTCCACTCATTCAAGCGGATATTTATTTGGGACAAAATAAACTTGAGCTGGCAGAGAATACGATTGCACCGATTCAAAGAACGATGCCTGAGAATCGCGCCTTATCTTATAAACTCGCTGAAGTCTTAATTCGACAAGGACAAGTTGCACAAGCACAAACCTTAGTGCAACGATTCATTCATAAGAACCAACGTGATATTCGAGGATGGCAACTGTTGCAACAAGCAGCAAACTTAGACAAAAGCTCACCATTACAAGCCGTGAATGTCTTATGCTATCGTGCAGAGGTTGAGTATTGGTCAGGCTATGAAGAAAACGCAATTAAATCGATGTTACATGCGCAAAGACTTGCAAAAGGGAATATGGCAATGTCAGCGAAAATTGAATCTCGTTTAAAGCAAATGCAAGATGACTACCGTAGGAAAATTTAACTCTTAATTTGAAGTGGTGGAATTAGCTTGCTGAAAATTTGAGAGTAATTACATGGAAATTAAATTAGGAAAATTCAACATACAAGATTTTAAAATCTTGCCTCACGCAAGATTCTAACGCGTCAGGGTTTTAAGCATAAAGCATTTAAAGACTACGATGGATTAGCAGGTGAAATACTGGAATTAAACAATTGATTTAAGTCATCAATAATAAAAGAGTAAGTATAATTGCCGTAACATAAATAGAAATTAATTGAAAAGGAGGGGGATTTTATGATTAAGGGGCAATGTTTATGTGGAGTGGTGCAATATCAATATCATGGTGAAATTGAAAATAGTATCTTGTGTTATTGCCAGCACTGTCAGCAGGCGCAAGGTGCGATAGCTGGTTGGAATAGTCCGCTTGATCAAACAAAATTTGAATTTATCTCAGGCCAAGACCAACTCAAAGAATATTTTCACACTCCGAATAAAGCGCGAGTATTTTGTCAATATTGTGCCAGCCCGATTTATTCTTATCGTACAGATTTGCCAAATATCATTCGCTTGCGTTTAGGTACAGTGACAGAGGGGCATATTCCTGCACCCAAAGAAGAATTTTTTATCGAGCATAAACCAAAATTTATTGAATTAAGATAAGATGGCTGGCTTGAGTGGTAAAGAAGTTAAAAATTGATGAAGAAAATTATTGGTTTTATTTTTGCGATGAGTTTCGTGGGGGCGAGTTCAGCGGCTTCAGTTGAGCAATATGTACGTGCTGTAGAAAAAATAACAGCAACCTATGCGCAAGACATGCGCAGTTTTTTGCGTAGCTTAGATCCGCAACTCTCACATTTCACGCCTGAGCAGCAGGCAAAATATTGCGCTATTGTAAATCAATATGTGCAGGACTCTTATGGGGCGATCGAAAAGAATCGGTCACATCTAACAGGGCAATACGCCACGATGACGAAACAAGATGTGATTCATCAAGTGACTGAGTCAAAAGAAATGCAAATGATCGCTAAATACAATATTCAGTGTGATTTTAAATAAACAGGTGCGTGTTTGGGTTCATTGTTTAAATGAATCCAATTTATTATTAAATATATAAAAGGAGAGGTATAAAGCCTAACTGAGCTGATTAGCTTAATTTTGCTTTAATTTTAGAAGAAACTTGTGCAGGATCGGCACGCCCGGCTATGATCGGACGTAGAGAATTCATCACCTTACCCATATCTTTCATGCTAGTAGCTCCTTGAGCAGCAATCGTTTGCTCAATGAGAGAATCAAGTTCTTCCTCAGTCATAGCTTCTGGTAGAAACTGAGATAACACCTCAATTTCGGCTTGTTCTTTACTAGCTAAATCATCACGACCAGCGCCAGAAAAGGCTTTGATCGATTCTTTACGTTGTTTAATTTGCTTTTCAATGACCGCAAGAACCTGAGCGTCGTCAAGCTCAATGCGCTCATCGACTTCGATTTGCTTAATTGCTGCCTGTAGACCACGAATCACCGTTACTGATGCCATATCTTTGGCACGCATAAAAGTTTTTAATACGTCAGTAATTTGGTTCTTCAAAGTCATCATAGTTTTTCAGCAGTCAATCACAAATTAATTAGTAAAGGCGAGTAGTACGTACAGATTCGCGAGTCAATTTCTTTTGATAACGCTTAACTGCAGCAGCTTTTTTACGCTTACGTTCTTGAGTTGGTTTCTCATAGAATTCGCGCTTACGAACGTCAGCTAAAACACCAGCTTTTTCGCATGAACGTTTGAAACGGCGGATAGCTACGTCTACTGGTTCGCCTTCTTTCAACTTAACTTGTGGCATGTAAAATCCTCTAAGATGATGGATAAGATCTAACGCACTATTGCACTAGATCGCAAGTGAAGGTCAGTATTTTACTCATTTACAACTCAGATCACAAGTCTATAATAGCGCTGATACTATTTTTGATCGTTGTAAAGGCAGTTTAATGATTGTTTTGGGCTTAGAAACTTCGTGTGATGAAACTGGGTTAGCACTCTATGATAGCGAGCTCGGCTTACGGGGGCAGGTTCTCTATAGTCAGATTAAACTGCATGCAGAATATGGTGGTGTCGTACCTGAACTGGCGTCACGGGATCATGTGCGTAAAATGATTCCTTTAATTAATCAATTGCTTGAACAAAGCGGCGTGAAAAAACACGAAATTGATGCGGTTGCTTATACACGCGGTCCGGGTTTGATGGGCGCATTGATGACAGGTGCATTATTTGGTCGTACTTTGGCATTTGCCTTTAATAAACCTGCGATTGGTGTGCATCATATGGAAGGCCATATGCTTGCTCCATTACTTTCAGATACGCCACCGGAATTTCCGTTTGTCGCTTTGTTGGTTTCAGGTGGGCATACGCAACTGATGGCTGCACATGGTATTGGTCAGTATGAGTTACTCGGTGAGTCGATTGATGATGCGGCGGGTGAAGCCTTTGATAAAGTTGCGAAAATGATGAAACTACCCTATCCAGGTGGGCCGAATATCGCAAAACTTGCACTGCAAGGTGACGCTCAAGCATTTGCATTTCCACGTCCAATCTTGCATCAAGGTTTGGATTTTTCATTCAGTGGGCTAAAAACGGCGGTTTCTGTTCAGTTGAAAAAATTAGGTGAAGAAAATCGTGATGCGGATGTTGCTGCATCTTTCCAAGAAGCGGTTGTCGACACCTTAGTTAAAAAATCAGTGAAGGCTTTAAAGCAAACAGGTTTAAAACGTTTAGTCATTGCTGGTGGTGTTAGTGCAAATCTTCGTTTACGTGAGCAATTAGAAGCGTCGCTGAAAAAGATTAAGGCACAAGTTTATTATGCTGAGCCTGCCTTATGTACCGATAACGGTGCCATGATTGCATTTGCAGGCTATCAACGTTTAAAAGCTGGGCAGCAGGATGATCTCGCAGTAACGACTACACCGAGATGGCCGATGACAGATTTAGAACCGACCTAAAATAGAACTGATCACTTTTATTGGAAGCTAAGCTTCGAGTAAACCTAGATTAGACTTCTTTCATAAATTTTTTGTTTCTCCTTATGGGAAAAAATACCGAGAGACTAAAGAATGATGAAGGTGGTCTATTATTTTTTTAAAAATCAGATGATTCATTTATATGCATGGTGAGGGGTTGGAGTCAATCCTATCGTGTTAAAGTGTCGGATAAATTATTTATTTTGATGAGCTAAGGCTCATAGCGGAGTACAAAAGTTGAAAATTTCTTATGTTTTTACATGTGGCAGATTAGAGTCTTTATTTAAGATTCTATGTCTCACCCAACAGGGTGAGGGGCATGACACATCTGAAGATAAAAAAATAATTGAGCAATTCAGAAAGGATATCTCTTTAGGGCGAACTTTTGAGGAAACTGAACTTTATCAACGGATAGAAAAGAGTGAGGAAAAAATCGTTATTAATCGCTTGAATAATATTCTTCGAGATAAACCACCTCATCAAAACAAATTTGATTTGGATGAATATAAGACGGGTGCATGGTCTGAATTTAGTGATTATAAGTTAGCGATTAGATTCTCTGATGCTAAAACAGCCTTGAGTCAAAAGCACTTTGAAAAGACAGGTGAATATATGACCAGTCGAGGTATTGCTAAATTGACGGGTTTTAATCCAGCTAATATCAAAAATATGTTGCAGCATAAAAGAAGTGTGGTGAAAAAAATGCTATCAACATTGGAAAAATTAGCAAAAGAATACTGATATTAAAGTTCTATAGAAGAGCGAAAGCGATGCAGAGGAACTTTTTTCTGCATCGATGCCCAAATTTGTACTTTTCCGAGTAAGCAAAAAATTAATTCGACTTATCTTTCTTAGAAAGTACGGCCAAACATACAAAAATAAAAACCATACCGATCCAACCAATCATTGCGAGTCGTTCACCCACCAGCAATACAGCAAAAAATGCGGCCACCAGTGGTTCAAATAAAGTTAAGGTTGTTGCGGTACTGGCAGAAATCGTTTGTAAGGCATAACCAAATAATAGATAACCTAAAAACATTGGAATCAGCATCATATAGCCAACAACATATAGATTTACGGGTTCATCAAATAAGTTTGAGCCTGTAAAAAATAAAGTCGGCAATAAAATTAAAGCGCCGAATCCAAAAATCAGACCCATTGATGCTCTAGAGTCAACACCTCGATCTATCATTTTCTTGGCAGCCCATGAATAGAGTGAATAGGTAAGTGCTGCGATAAGTCCAAGAATGATTCCCAAAGTTTTTTGGTCGGTTGTAATGCTTTGCGATGAGCTTTGGGAGTGCGATTCTCCGATTGATAAAAGCAATACTCCAGCAACACCAAAAATAAAACTAATAAACCATTTTAGCGAGAGTGCCTTTTTATCAAAAAACTTTTCAAGTAGCGCTGTAAACAAAGGCGCTGAGCCAATCGAAACCACAGTACCGATGGTGATGCCTGCCATTCGCATAGATGAGTAGAAGGCAAGCGGATATATGGCAACAGAAATCATCCCAACCAACAGGAGAGGGGAATATGAACGGATCTGTGGTAAATGACCAAGGATATTTCTATGCGCGAGTAATGCCTGTAAAAGTCCACCACCACCCATTGCAATCGCGCCAATCGCTAAAGGACTTAGGTTGGGAGCATAGGAGGCCACAGTACCCGTCGTACCCCATAAAATTGAAGCGACTAAAACCGCGATAAAACCGTAATGTGGACTCAGGTTTAATGATGAGTTACTCAATTTGAAATCTCTTGTTCTAATAAGGATTGAGCCATTTGTCTGGCTGCAAAAACTTTGGCACTTGAACTTTCCAGACCCGCTAAGACAATTGAACCTTCTAAAAGAAAAGAGAGTAATAGAGAGAGCTGCTTAACTCTTTCACGGTCATCAATCATTTGACTAAGATGATCTGCCACGATGCTTTCAACTTCATCTTTATGTTTTTTTACCGCCAAACGTTCTGGACTATGGGCTGGAAACTCTGCCGCTGCATTTAATAAACCGCAACCGCGGAAACCATTTTCGTAGGCAAACTCGGCATGATCTTGATAGGCATCAAAAACAGCCAAGACGCCATCGATGGGTGATCGGATGGTTGCTTTTCTTTTCTCGTATAAATCTAACCACTCTTGATGACGTGCTTCGATATAACAGCTGACCAATTCTGATTTAGTTTTGAAATTGTTATATAGCGACATTTTTGCGACATTGGCTTGATCAATGATGCTGTTGATCCCTGTGCTATTGATACCGTCTTGATAGAACAGCGTTGAAGCTGTTGCTAAAATTCTTTGTTTTGCAGATTTAGTGCTCATAATGATTTTAAATAGGTATACTGATCTACCTAATTCTAGGGTGGGGTTAGAAAATATGCAATAGAGAAGATGGATTTATTGATTGATCCTAAGTTTTGTATGCTGATGCGACCAAGATTAAAGAGAGCAAATAGTCCCTTTAATCAAATCGCTTATTTGGTTTTTTTACTGTGCATCAAGGCGAGTCCATAAGTGGGCCATTTCTTATCGGTCTTAATGTTATTGACCAACCAAGCCACAAGCACCAGCGCGATCGATCCCAATAACACAGGAAAAAATAAGAAGCTCCAATGGTATTGAATGGTATTTGCGGTGAGCAAGATGACTAATGGATTTGCGCCAGCAGGTGGGTGAACGCAACGTAACAGTTGCATTGCAGCAATAGCGCAACCGACGGAAAGCGCAATACTCAATGCTGAAGTTCCTAAAATTTTAAGAAAGACTAAGCCAATCAAAGCTGAAACAAAGTGTCCCAGAATCACATTGCGGGGTTGGGCTAAAGGGGATTGGGCAACGGCATACAAAATCACGCAGCTTGCGCCGAAAGGTGCCATGATAAATAAATTATGGGTCCACTTGCTCAAGAGAACTAAGATCAGAATACTGAATGTCCCGCCAATTAGACTTCTAATAATATCAATGGATTGGGGAAGTGGAGCGAGATGCTCTTTACCATGAAATATCGACAACATTTTAATCTCACAAGATCGTTGTATTCAGTCAATAATAAGACTAAAATTAAAAATAGTACAGATCTGTACTGTTTTTAATTGGGTAAAGTTTTATGTCAAAGTCAGCAAGTAAAATTTTGAATACCGCAGAAAAATTATTTTATGAAAATAGTTTTGTCGGTGTTGGCGTTGACTTGATTCGCGATGAGTCAGGCTGTTCAAAGACCACGATTTACACTTATTTTAAAAATAAAAATCAGTTGGTGAGATCGGTGCTTGAGGCCAGAGATACGAAGTTTAGACAGCGTCTAATCGCCTATATCGGTAATGCCACGGGAGTAGAGGCACTGAATCAGCTCATTGATTGGCATCTGCTTTGGTTTCAAGAAGACAACTTTAAAGGATGCTTATTCGTCAGAGCGGTTGCAGAATCTCATTTGGGTGATCAAGAAATTATTATGATTTCTAAAGAACATAAGATTTGGATTCGAGCATTAATTGCAAAATGTCTTGAATCAAACCCTCATGCAGATGCATTGGTTGAAATCATTTACACCTTGATTGAAGGCTTGATTAGCCGCTTTTTGGTGGAAGGATATGATGCAAAAATTGCCGCTGATATCAAAAGTTCAATCAACCAAATCGTGGATGCTTTTAGTCATTCATCTCTTTAGAAACGAAAGTACAGCAATTTTAAATAAGCCTTTGAAATCGTTTCAGAGGCTTGTTCTTGCCGCTTGGGGAAACATAATCAACCTGATGCGCAGTTTGACAATTTCTCTAGATTTTGCGAACCGATCCAGTGCTTAGAGAACTGATAGGCTGCTCGACCAGAGCGTTGACCGCGTGCCTGACACCATTTCAAACTTTCGCCACGAACCAGATCGTTATATTGCAAACCTGCTTGAACGATATAGTGTTCCACAATTTCTAAATAAAGCTGTTGATCCATTGGGTAAAATGACAGCCACAGACCAAAACGATCAGAAAGGGAAATCTTTTCTTCAATGGCTTCTTGTGGATGTAGCTCAGTATATTGCGGAACATCAACTTTACGCACAGGCGTATTTTCGTGCATAAACTCAGGTAATAAATGACGGCGGTTACTGGTGGCATAAATGATGAAATTGCTCGAACCAGACTGTAGTGAACCGTCTAATACACTTTTTAAACTACGATAATTTTCATCTTCTGCGTTAAAAGCTAAATCGTCACAATAAACAATAAATTTCTCAGGGCGGTTTTCAATCAGCTTTTGAATCTTGGGTAAATCAGATAAATCATCCCGTTCGATTTCGATGAGACGTAAACCTTGAGCTGAATATTCAGTGAGTAGGGCGCGTACAATCGATGATTTTCCTGTACCGCGTGAGCCAGTGAGTAAAACATCGTTGGCAGGCAAGCCATTTAAGAACTGTAGGGTATTTTGAATAATTTTGTCTTTTTGACGTTCAATCCCTTTTAGGTCTTCCAAATGCATTTTTTTGGGTTGTTGAATGGCGAGTAGTTGTTGATTTTCCCATCGAAAAGCGATAGCTGAGAAATCAGTCGGTTGTTTTGGTGCAGGGAGCGTTTGCTGTAATTGTGTCAAAACACTGGATAACGATTGGAGAATAGATTCCGGTAAATCAAGAAGAGCCATAAATACAAACCAAACACAGTGATCAATGAATAGGAATACTATCATTGCTGTTGTTGAAATAAGAAGATCTCATCGAAAAGATTGTAATAAGTCGATTTTATCCTTGATTGTTGCGACAGCTTTTTGCATTGTATAGGTGCAGAATGAGAAAAAAATCATCAAAACTGGAAACACGAATGTCAAATAGACTTCTAGAAAAAAAGAATACATATCAGACATATAGAGTCGGTGTGTTACAAGAGCGCTTACGCCATGCAAATGGGTATGCGGAATGGAAGTCCATTGCACTAAAACTAGACCAAGAAGCTGGTACTGAAGCATGGAAATATGACAATGATTCGCCTTATTTTGATGCTGAAATTTTATCTAAACGGCATAACTTATTAAAAAAATATCGTACACAACATCGAACCCTTGATTTGATCTATGTATTAAGAGAAGGTTTATCCTATGATTTTGCCAATATTGGTCATCCGATGTTATTCGCTGAGACCTACTGCGGCACTAAAAAAATTATAGAAAATTATGTTGAAGAGGTCAGTGAATGCTTTGGTTATTTGGCATCCAGTGAATGTATTACTTTCCAATTGAAAGAAAAAATAAAGTTTTTTGAAGAATGCCAAAAGGCTTATGGACAACCTGCTTTAATGCTGTCAGGTGGTGCAACATTGGGCTTGTTTCATACTGGGGTATGCAAAGCATTGTTAGAACGTGATCTATTACCCAAGGTGATTTCAGGTTCGAGTGCAGGTGCGATCATGACAGGGATGCTCGGCGTTTCTTCCACTGATCAGATTCCCGCATTGCTTTCTGGAGAGCACTTTTTCCATGAAGCCTTCCGCTTTAGACGTCTTATGGAGTTGATCAAAGGTCATGGTGGTATTGCTGATGTGATGTATCTCAAAAAATTCTTGATACGTAACATGGGTGATGTCACTTTTGCGGAAGCCTATCAACGTTCAGGATTGCATATTAATATTGCGGTTGCGCCCTATAACACCGCACAAAACCCTCGAGTATTAAATGCTTTAACTGCACCAAATGTTTTGGTTTGGAGTGCAGTGCTGGCTTCATGTGCGGTTCCTGTGTTATTTCCGCCAGTGAAATTAACCAGTAAACGTTATGATGGTCAGCATACGCCGTATCTAGCCAACACCAAATGGGTTGATGGCAGTATGCGCAGTGATTTTCCTCAGGAAAAAATGGCAAGGCTTTATAATATTAATTACACCATTGCCAGTCAGGTGAACCCGCATATCGTGCCATTTATGCAAAGTGATAATGAGCGATTCCGCCGTGATGTATTGAGTTGGCCAGAACGGGTGGTGCGTCATCAAGGTAAAGCGATTGCAATGGATGTCATGGATTTAATTCGCAATTCAATGGGCGGTTTCTTTCCGATTCGACGTGCGCTCGATCATGGTTATGGGATTTTAGGGCAGCGTTATTATGGTGATGTAAATATCATTGCCAAATATGGTTTAAGGCACTATAGCTATATGCTACAAAATCCACGACCAAAATTATTTCAAAGCTTACAACAAGAAGGTGAGCGAGCAACGTGGTCTAAAATCGCTTCGATTGAAACACATGCACGGATTGGTAAAACCATTGAACATTGTTTAGCATTATTGCGTAAGCAGGAAGAAAAGCAGCAGAATGAGTTTTATTACGTGGATCTCTGATCCAACTATTCAATGGAACAACTGGTCGTTAGAAACGAAAAAGCGAAGTTATGATTTTGGACGGCGCTTATATACGTTTCAGGTTGAAAATCAGAAGTATTGGCTTAAATTTCATGTCGCTGATATCGATCCAGTCATAGAACCTGCTTTTCAAGGTGAATTGGATTTTTATCAGCTTGAAACCATAAAGACTCAGCATTTTCTATTGCCGCATCACATCATCTTCTTAGAACAGACTCCGCAATGTCTTCACCTTGAAGCGAAGGGTAGAGGCTTGATATTGTTAGATGCGGAAGAATTCTTCACCAATGTTTTGCTCAGCAAAAATATTGAGAGCATTCAACGGAAAATATCGGATGCTCTAAACACACTCGATTGCATACATCAAATGAGTTGGATTCATGGTGATCTAAAGCCAGCGCATTTCCGCTTATATGACAGCGCTTGCAAGCTAATTGATTATGAGCAGGGTTTTAAATTATCAGATTCATCACCTGTGATGAATGCAACACCGCACTATATGGCGCCGGAGCTTTTTCATGGAGCAGCGAAAAGTATTCAAAGTGATTTATATGCTTTGGGCATTATTTTGTTGGAATGGTTGACGCAAACAAAATTAAAAGCTGATACTTATTATGATTGGGCTGTACTGCATTGCCAACTACTACAGATTCAGCTCCCGCAAGAGCTTGAATGTTTTTTTCCGCTCTTAAATGGTTTAATGCAAAAGCGCGTTGAACAACGTTTTAAGTCAGTGCTTGATGCACAGGGTTGTCTAAAATCGATGGGGTTGTTGTAAATATAAATACTTGATTTGAATATTATATGTTCATTTGACTGGTTTTTTTATCAGAAAGACTTGTCAGGATTGGTGTTTCTCACTAATATGCATACCCATCGGGGGCGTGGCGAAATTGGTAGACGCACTGGATTTAGGTTCCAGCGCCGCAAGGTGTAAGAGTTCGAGTCTCTTCGCCCCCACCAAATTTAAAAAGCAAGCATGTCTTGCTTTTTTTATGGTTAGGTCTGATATGATTTAATCATGCATGTTCTAGAGGATTGGTGTAATGGTAGCATGACGGTCTCCAAAACCGTTCGTCAAGGTTCGAGTCCTTGATCCTCTGCCAAATTTGAAAAAGGACTTATTGAAAGTCCTTTTTTTATTTCTGTTGTTTTTATCTGTATATTAAAAAAGCATTAGCTTTCAGATGCATGGTTTTTTTATAAAAAGGGCTTGTCAGCAGAAAGGTTTATCACTAATATACACATCCATCGGGGGCGTGGCGAAATTGGTAGACGCACTGGATTTAGGTTCCAGCGCCGCAAGGTGTAAGAGTTCGAGTCTCTTCGCCCCCACCAAATTTAAAGAGCAAGCGTATCTTGCTTTTTTTATGGTTAAGTCTGATATGATTTAATCATGCATGTTCTAGAGGATTGGTGTAATGGTAGCATGACGGTCTCCAAAACCGTTCGTCAAGGTTCGAGTCCTTGATCCTCTGCCACTTTGCAAGTATGCAATGTATATAAAGATAGGCTTAGATCTTAATGATTTAAGCCTTTTTTGTTGTGTATTTAATCGTACTTTTATCGTTTCAAGAGGCTAAATAGCTTTAGCCTCTAAATGGTTATAACGTATTGGATCAAAGTGACATATCAAGATCATCATATTCGTTTAAGGTTTTTCCTCTTTGAATGTGTTCTTGATAATGTTGAGCGCGTAACTGATCTAGTTCTGAGCCAGATACGCCATCTTTCCAATAACCTGCAATACGTACGTCATTTTTATCAAACTGTTTCTCGTCGACAAAAAAATGACGTAATGCTCGTGCCTCGTTGCGTTCGCATGCTGCCCAGATCGTTAGATTTTCATAGTTTTCCAGTTGAAATGCTGCTTTTAGCAGGAGGCCTTTTTCCAGAGAGCGATGATCTTTATGCAATAAGTGGATCTGAATCTGATCGCGATTGGGTAATTCACAAGCAATATTTTTTTCAGAACTTTCTATATAGATATCCGCACTGATGCCATGTTGCCAATGTTTCAGTATCGAATAAACAGCGGGCACAGCAGTATCATCTGCAAAAATAACAACATGCTTTTGGGATGGAAAATTTGGAATAAAATGAGGTCTTGGTCCAATTAGTCCAATTTTTGTGCCGACTTGGGCTGAATTAAGCCATTGCATCGCAGGGCTTAAATCTTCATGTTTGACAAAATCAATTTCAATTTGAGCATTTATCGGATCAAAAGAACGGATCGTATATACACGAGAGATGGGTTGACCGTCTGCGTGCTGAGCAACCAGTAAACGAACTGCCAAATTTGGAGATTTCCAAAGTTCTGGTTGGGTTGTATGTATGGTGCCCTGAATTCGGACGATGGATGGAAAAGGGGTTTGGATTGACACAACGGTCATCTCTAACTGTTCCATATCTTGCAAATGGTCTTTCTCTTTCAGTAAATTACTGGATTTTTGTTTCGATTTCTCTGCTATTTTTGTCATTGATATAGCCTAAGTTAAACGATCATGATAGGTGTTGTGAGGTGAAGTAATCACAGTCTTTATTTACTAAGATAGCGAAGTGCTGCATCATTGTAAATGATAATTGTTATCAATTGTGTTTGTGGAGTTGAAATATCCTCTGTAAAAAGTCTTCAAATGAGTTTTCTTTTTAATTTAGATCTTTGATATTCATAATTTATTTTAATAAATAATATTCAGAGTCGCGTTGAGGTTGATTCATTAATTAACAATTGAAAATGATTATCATTTGTATTATTTTGCTAAGCTATCAAACCTCGAACAAAAAAATATAAGAGAGAAGATTTTTAATGGTTACTTTGACAATCCATTTTGAGCTATCTGGATCAAAATCAATGATGCCTTAAATGATCATTTTCCAGTATTTTTATCACTTTATTTTTGAATGTTCGATTTGAAAGTATGAAATAGAAAATATGTTGAGGATTGAACTGTATGCAAAAAGATTTAAATCAAGATTTACTAAAATTTAATAGTAAAAATATAGATTTAGAGAATTACCTGAAAAAAATTTATGAAAATATATCAGGTAGAAACTCGAATAAAACAGCATTAATATTCAATGGTCAGCAGATCAGCTATGCTGAAGTAGGACAGAATGTCATTAAGATTGCTTCTGCATTAAAAAAGCAGGATTTAAGAATAGGATCAGTGGTCGCAATCTGTTTGAGAAAAAGCCCTGAACATATTTATACCGCTTTAGCTTGTGCGTTAACGGGGGTGATTTGGTTACCGATTGATATGGATTCACCATCATCAAGGCTTCGTTATTTACTCTTAAATAGTCGTGCTGAGATTGTGGTCAGTGACTCGTTGGTAGAAGGTATACCGAATTTAAATATCAATGAGGCCTTACTCAATACCATCGTATGTGATCCAGAATGGCGTTATGAGATCAATCGTTTACCAGCGTATTATTTATATACGTCTGGAAGTACTGGTATGCCGAAATGTGTTGTATTAAACAATCTAGCAACTGCAAATGTACTCTCGCATACCATCGCAGAATGGAAGCTCAGTTCTGATGATGTTGTTATAGCGATAACACCTTTTCACCATGATATGTCTGTTTTTGATGTATTTGCTACCTTGGCTGTTGGTGCAACTTTGATTGTTCCGTCATTTGAACAGAGTAAAAACGCTGTGGTTTGGGCCGAGCTAGTAGAACGATATAAAGTCTCGATTTGGAGTAGTGTTCCAGCGATTGTGGATATGTTGGTCAGTGTGACCCGCACGGAGCAACTACAGTCGCTCCGTTTAATCGCACAAGGAGGTGACTATATAAAACCTTCATTAATATCCAAGTTAAGACAACAATTGCCGAATGCGCGCTTATTTTCATTGGGTGGCCCTACAGAAACCACAATTTGGAGTATATGGCATGAAATTGGTGATACGGATCAGACGGTTATTCCTTATGGCAAAGCATTAAAGAACAATCAATATTTTATCCTAAATGAAAATATGCAGCCTTGCCAAACGGGTGAGGTGGGCACGATGTATATGGTGGGGATAAATTTATCAAATGGATATTTACGTGATGGAAAGCTTGATTACCAAGATTTTGTTGAAATTCAAGTTACCGAGAATGAAAGACAAATTGCATTTCGTATGAGTGATCAAGGCTATTTCAGAGCTGATCAAAATATTATTTTTGCTGGGCGTCAAGATGGCTATTTAAAGATAAAAGGGGTGAGAATTTCAGCTGTTGAAGTTGAAAATACTTTATCGAAGAATCCGAATATTCATCATTGTGTTGTGGTGGGGTGTACGCATCCAACCACTGAAACACAGGAGTTGGTGACGATTTACACATTAGCAGATCGTGATAATAGTACTGAGTTAAATGGTTTAGAATTAAAGCGTTTTTTAAAAGCTTATTTGCCGGACTCACATATCCCATCTAAATATTTAGCCGTCGATCATATCCCATTAACCCGAAATGGTAAGGTTGATCGAAAAACGTTGCAGACATCGGCTCAAGATCAAATTTACTCGTCTTCTGCAAAAGCGCAATCTAGATTTGATAATGTTGGAAATTCTGTTTTGATGATTTTTCGTGAATATATCGATGAAAATAAAGATGAAAAAATGGAGATTTTCTATAGAAGTGAGATATTGGATATTGGAATTAAGCCGAAACAACTGATGGTTATTGCACAGAAGCTCTCTCAAAAGCTTGGTACACAAATTGATTTTTATGCATTGATCTCATGTAAAACGGTTCAAGATGTTGTGAATCGAGTACAGCAGAAAATAAATCCTTAGATTATTTTGCAATAGCATGGATGCTTGTTTGAGTAGACTTGAATTGCAATGTGCTTAAAAGCTGGATGGATAATCCGTTCTTTTAAGCACACAATTGCGATGATACGGTTTATACGAAATTTAGATTTGTGCTAAGGTTGCATTCATTTTTTCGCAAATACTTTCAACAAGTGGAGTGGGAAAGCGGTGCGCTTGATAGGTGATAATCATACTGAGTTGATGTTGTCCATCAATGACATTTTCCATGATTTCAAAATGTAAGCCGAACATAGATTCTTCGCGTTCAGGCAAGATTTGACGGTAAGGAATATCCCGCCCATGTGGTGCTTCTAATGCACCATTTAATGCATTATTTGAATGAATATGGATAAACACATCGAATAATAATCCTTCGTCGGCACGCATGCCTAAAGCTTTTTGTATATGGTTAATGGGGATATCCGCATATGCCATTGAATCATTAATCATGGTACTAATATTCTGAAGTAATGATTGGAATGAGTCTATTGGATTAAATACAGTACGGTGAGCAACCATTGTTGTGAAGTAGCCCACGGTATCAAAAAATTCAGGATCAGTTCGCCCAGATGCAGATGTACCAATCACGATTTCTTTGAGTTGTCCTTGTTTATGCAAAGCATCAGCGATAGTGGTATAGAGAACTGTAAAAATAGAAGCGTTGTGCTGTCTAGCAAATTTAGCAAGCTTGTTATGCATTTCTGATTCAAACTTGAGTTCTAGCCATTTGACCTGAGGTGTTTTTTTCGGAATATCAAACGCTTGATTTGGGATAGTGAGTTGTAAGCCTTTGGTTGCACCCTTTAGCATATCTGTCCAGTAATCAATGTGATTCTGATTGATCCCTTGTTTCTGTTGAAGCAACGAAAAATCATGGATAGTGTGAGCTGGTGCTTTCCATATAGGTGTTTTGTCATTTGATCGAGCAAGATAAGCATGTCTGAGGTCTGACATAATCGTGTTTAAAGACCACTCATCAATGACCATGTGATGGACTAAAAATGATAATGTTTGACGACCTTGTGCATTCCGAAGTAAGCGTATTCTGATCGGTAGCTCATGGCGAAGATCAAATTTATATGAGGCTTCATTTGCAAGCGTGATATTTTTGCTTTCATTTCTCCCCCAAAACCATTTTTTTTGATCCAATTCTGAAATTGGGACAGTCTGTTGATAGGTCTGTCCATCATGAGTATGGAATGTTGTACGCAAACCTGCATGTCTCTCCACGATATCTTTAATTGCCTGAAAGAAGATACCTTCATCTATTTCTTCTAAAAACTCTACTGCAAATGGTAGGTTATAAATTGGACTGAAATCGAAACTTGAATATGCTTGCCAAAGAAAATCTTGAGCCAGAGTAAGCGGGGCTTTTTCTATATTTTTTAAAGTATTGGTTTTAATTCTCTCGGTTTTGATGGAGGCATAGGTTGCCAAACCTACAGCAGATGGGGATTTAAAGAAATCATTAAATCGAATTTCAATCCCATGTTTGTTGAGCAAATTTCCAATAATCCGTGTTGCTAATAAGGAGTGACCACCAAAATCAAAAAAGTCATCATCTAAGGTCAGCTCAGGCTCGGCGAGTGTATTTCGAAACTCCTCCAAAATGACCTGAGAAACGTAGCTTTGATCATTTTCTATCTGAGTTTGTGTCGTGTTTTCAACAAGATGATTTGGTATTTCAATTTCAGTTAGCATGAGTGAAGCGTTGTTTCTTGAGTAATGTAGATATTTATCTTTTATTGCCTCAATGAAATTGGCTGTTTGATAGGATTGGTCGAGAATGGGGTGAAGGATTAAAAGTAGAAAAAAACCTTGTTCAGTATCAAAAATATAAGTAGAAAAAGGTGGATTGATTTCTGCATTCCAAACTTGTGCTTTTAATCGCGTTACTTGGTCAAATATTTCTTCAAGCTTGCTAGTTTTAAGTTCCAAGCAAGCTGACCAATCATCAAACTGATATTTATATAAATCACCGTCATCACTAAATTTATAACGAACATTCAAATCAGGTGTAGTTTCAACAATTTCTCGAATTGTTTTGCTAATGAGTGGGAGATTAGACGCTTGATTTAGCTTCCATAGATTAAAGTGACGAGCTACTTGCTCTGGTTGTTGTAATTGTAACATCCAGATGCGCTCTTCGTAGTCACTAACAGGCATGAGAGATGAAGTTTCGGAAAGTTGTGCCAACATAAGTGAATCCTGTTTTATAAATTAAGCTATTTTGATCATTTTTCATTTCGCAAATTTTAGGCATCAGATTAAAAATTATATAATTCATGATGTTATGTGTTTGCATGCGTGTAAAATCCCCAGGTTTTGAATGAATTTATCACTACCTCAACGCTTTACATGAAGTAACAGGGGTTACATTTTACTTAAAACATACTATAATTGATTCTCATTTACATCAAGATTATCATTTTTAATAATGACTGTGACAATAACCTATAATTTACTAATAGCTTTATAAAATATTGATTAGTAAATAAATAATTTTTATTTGAGACAGTTAATACCGCTTAAAAATGATTTTATAGACCCACGAATATTGATCTTAATTCATTGTTCTTGGGAGAGCTTGCCATTTAGTCACGACAAAATTAAGGAATTTTCATGAGAATATTCAATCATGAAAGGTCAATAAACACATTAAATATTGAACATATTTTCAATCATCATTTTTGTATACAGCTCCATTTTCAATTTTTATCAGCTTTATCGCGTATTAGTGGGGCATGCCCCTAATGCAACTGGGTTTATTTTGTCTATTTATCATTTTATGTATCGTTTCATTGTTGCTCGGTGCTGAGCAAATTGAATGGTCTGCATTGCTTTCCTTTTCTGGAGATAGCTGGCTGACGCTCACAGCTAGCCGTATACCTCGTTTGATTGCGATTGTGCTAACTGGCATTGGATTGTCGGTGTGTGGTGTGATTTTACAGCACATTGTCCGCAATAAATTTGTAGAGCCAGGGACGTCAGGCGGTTTAGATGCGGCCAAACTGGGTATTTTGGTGTCATTAACACTAATTCCAGTAACGAGCACATTTAGCAAGATGCTGTTTGCGATGTTTTTTAGTTTTATCGCCAGCTTAATCTATATCGCAATTATTCGCCGTATCCGTTTTAGGAATACGGTATTAGTCCCTGTGATCGGTTTGATGTATGGCAGTGTGCTGAGTGCATTAGCTGAGTTCTATGCTTATAGCGCCAATATTTTACAAAGTATGCAAGGGTGGCTCATGGGGGATTTTTCAAGAATCGTCCAAGGTCACTATGAAATCATTTACATCATTTTCCCGATTGTTTTATTGACTTACTTGTTTGCACATCGCTTTACCGTGATTGGAATGGGTGAGGAGATGGCTTCGAGTTTAGGATTGAGTTATGCGGTTATGGCTGCTATTGGTTTAATACTGGTTGCAATTACTGTGTCAACAACGGTCATCACTGTCGGAGCAATTCCTTTTGTTGGGCTCGTTGTTCCAAATTTAGTTGCACTGAAATACGGTGAAAATTTAGCTAAAACCTTACCAATCGTCGCTTTAGGCGGTGCTTCATTATTATTGCTCTGTGACATTATTGGTCGTTCAATTATTTATCCCTTTGAAGTTCCTATTGGGCTAACGGCTGGAGGTGTGGGTGGCATTATCTTCCTGATCCTCATTTTGAGAGGGCTTCGATAATGCGTATGGCGAAGCTATGGATTGTTTTTCTGATAGTACTGTGTCTAGCTCTAGTATTTGTATTCCTAAATTCGGGATTGGATTTTGATTATGTCATTCCAAAACGGCTTGTTCGTCTTGCAACAATTATTTTAGGCGGTATTTGTGTTGCAGTTTCCTCGATTGTTTTCCAGACATTAGTTGGTAATCGTATTTTAACCCCTTCAATTATGGGCTATGAAGCGATTTATTTATTGTGGCAGGTTTTACTGCTGTTTGTTCTCGGGACGCACGGATTAACCCTATTGGGATTAAATGGCAACTTTTTTATTTCTCTTATTTTAATGCTGCTCTATTCGTGGGTGATTCATAAGTGGTTATTGCCATTTGGTCGAAACGATGTCTTTTTGCTACTGCTATTGGGATTAGTCCTCACGTTGGTCGTTGGAACGATTACTCAATTTATTCAGCTTAAAATCAGTCCTGGCGAGTTTTCTGTTTTCCAAGGGTTTAGCTATGCCACGTTTAATCGCTCTCAACCAGAAACACTTTTTTATTCTAGTTTAGCCGTAGCAGTGGTTTTATGGCTGGGCAGAAAAACACTGCCTGTGCTGGATGTTCTGGTTTTAGGTCGTGAACAAGCGACATCACTTGGAATTGACCATCATCGTTATGTCAGCTTTTATTTGGCAATGATTGCGATTTTGGTCGCAGTATCTACAAGTCTGATTGGCCCTACAGCATTTATGGGGGTGTTTGTTGCAAATATCGCCTATGCATTGGCGGGCAATTATAAGCATAAATTAACCTTACCCCTCGGATGTGCAGTCACGATAGCCATCTTTATTGCGGCTCAAATTTTGGTTGAGCATGTTTTCAATTACAAAACGACTGTCAGTATTCTGGTCAATCTCGTATGTGGTATCTATTTCCTTACGCTGATGGTTCGTGCCAGAGGTGTTACATGATTAACGTCAAGAATATTCATAAATCCTATGGCGCAAAGCCTGTACTTTCTGACGTAAATGTTGAGTTTCCTACACAGCAAGTGACGTCACTGATTGGCCCAAATGGTGCGGGAAAATCGACTTTGCTCATGATGATGGCGCGTTTAGTTGAGCCTGATAAAGGTAATATTTTTTTAAATAATCAAAATATTGCCAATATCAGTACTGCGGCATACGCCAAAAAGATTGCAACTTTACGGCAAGCCCCAGGATTTAATCTGCGTTTAACTGTAGAGGAATTGATTTCATTTGGTCGATTCCCATATAGCCGTGGCGCTTTAACTGAGCAAGATCATCAAATCATTGATGATGCGATTGAATTCCTTTCTTTAGAGCCATTACGCAAATCTTATATTGATGAAATTAGTGGCGGTCAACGGCAAATGGCTTTTTTAGCGATGACGATTGCCCAGCAGACAGACGTACTTTTATTAGATGAACCCCTAAATAATCTCGATATGAAACACGCCGTTCAAATTATGCGTGCATTGCGACGTTTATGCGATGAACAAGGCCGGACGGTGATTTTGGTGATTCACGACATCAATTTTGCCACCAATTACTCAGACCATATTGTCGCATTAAAGAACGGCAAACTTCATTTTAGTGGACCAACAGAACAAGTCATTACAGAGGCGCAATTAACGGATCTGTATGAGCTTGATTTTGAAATTACATACAGTGAGCGTGGCTGTATGTGTAATTACTTCAACTCATTTGGAGCTTGAATAAAGATGAACTGTAAAAGAAAGTATTGGGGTTTAGCCCTAATCATAACAGCGGCTATAACATTACAAGGATGCGATCAAAAAGCTGCTGATACTCCCCAAAATGTACAGAAGTTAGCTGCACCGATCACGGTGAAGCATATGCTTGGAAGTACCGTCGTTGATTATCTTCCGCAACGCGTTGCTGTACTTGATATGAATGAAGCTGATTTTCTGGATCAATTAAATATCCCGATCATAGGGATGCCAAAAGATTATGTTCCGCACTTTTTGGAAAAGTATAAAAGTGATAAGCAAATTCAAGATTTAGGTGCAATTGTACAGCCGAATATGGAACGCATATATGCACTAAAACCAGATTTGATTTTGATGACACCACTGCATGTTAATCACTATCAGGAGTTATCTAAGATCGCTCCAACTATTCATTACGATATTAATTTTAATGATAGTGAGAGCGATCATATCAATCTCGTTAAAGATCATTTGATGACTTTAGGTCAAATATTCAATAAAGAAGATTTGGCTCGTGAGAAAGCATTGGCACTTGATGCAGAAGTGAAGCAAGTACAGGCAGTAACCGCCAATCGTCCTGAAAAGGCACTGGTCGTTTTACATAATAATGGTGCATTTAGCAACTTTGGTATCCAGTCCAGATATGGCTTTGTTTTTAATGCATTCGGGGTAAAACCAGCAAGTAAGGCTAAAGATACAAGTTTGCATGGACAGCCGATTTCGAGCGAATTCATTAAACAGGCAGATCCAGACATTCTTTACATCGTCGATCGCACTGCCGTGATGGAACGTCGTTCAAAAGTTAATGCTGAAACTGTAGAGAATCCATTATTACGTCAAACCAAGGCTTGGAAAAATGGTCGCGTCATTTTTGTCGATGCGGATGCGTGGTACACCACTGCCGCAAGCCCAACTTCGCTCAAAATAGTGATGGATGACGTGAAAAAAGGCTACCAATAAGCTGCATCAAGAATAGCTGAATAAGATTTTAAAAGCATAAGTTTTCACTATTTTGCTTGGTATTTCAAGTAGATGGTACATAGAACAATGAATCACAACATTAAAGGTCTTCAAATGAATAATGTTATATATAACCGTAATTTAGAAAATGAACATCGTAAAATATTTAAAAAACATTCATTTGCATTAAATGGTATTGCTTCTGCAAGAATGGCGTTACGATTTGGTTATGCATTGGGCACAGTCTTTATGATCTGCGCATCAAATGCGCATGCTGATATGGCAAATGTCTCGACAAAGGGCATTGACCAACAACAAAATGTTCAGTCGAATGTCGCATCGTTACCGATCATTACCGTAAAAGCCGAACAAGAAGATAGCTACGCAGGTGGGCAGGTTTCATCGAACAGCTCTTTGGGTTTTTTAGGTGATAAAACCTTTATGGAAAATCCATTTAATACCATTGCATATACGGATACATATATCGCAGATAAACAGGCAAAAGATATAACAAGTGTGATTGCGAAAACGGATCCATCTGTGTTCACAAATGGAGCAAGTGGTGGCTGGAGTGAAAACTATTATATCCGTGGCTTTGAGTCGAGCCCGAGTGATATGTCTATGAATGGGTTGTTTGGTATAAGCCCATATTATCGAACTTCACCTGAAATGTTTGAAAGAGTAAATGTACTTAAAGGCCCATCTGCATTACTAAATGGAATGCCACCAACTGGTTCTATTGGTGGGACAGTTGATCTCACGACCAAACGCGCCACGGACGAGCCATTAACCCGTTTGACTACGACATATATGTCTGACTCTCAGTTTGGTGGGCATTTAGATGTTGGACGACGATTTGGCGCGGACAAAGAATTCGGTGTGCGAGCAAATGCGGTATATCGGGATGGTTCTGGACCAGTAGAAAAACAGGACTTGAAAACCCAGGTATTTTCATTAGGAATGGATTGGCGCGGTGATCGTGCGCGTGTTTCGACAGATATTTATACATCCAAAGATCGAGTTGATGGCGTAACACGAGGCATCAACCTTGGAAAAGATATCGCTATTCCAAAACCACCTAAACCAGAAACTTTACTCAATCCAGATTGGTCGTTTGTTGACATTAAAGACAAGGGCGCGATGATACGTGGTGAATATGATCTGACCAACAACATGATGGGGTATGTCACCTATGGTCAAAGTAAAACAGAATATAAATATAATGGCGCGATGTCAGCAACTGTTTTAGATAACATTGGAACCTTCCAAACAAATATTGGTCAACTGGCATTTGATGTCGATAAAAAGTCGGCAGATGTGGGGTTGAAAGGGAAATTTAATACAGGACCAGTAGGGCATCAATGGGTAGTCAACGCGACATACTATAAACATAATCAAGATGATTATGGGGTAAGAAATGTGGCAGGTGCTGAATGGACGACCAATCTTTATGATCCAATTTGGGGGAAAGCGGTGCCTTTTCATGCCCCTCTACTAGCTTGTTCTGAATTGGACTTTTATAGTGACGGGCTGGCGGT